>JAZQCR010000102.1:0-6148 GCA_045546375.1 Eubacteriales bacterium
GGTATCTTCACTCACTTCGCCTGTGCGGACGAGGAGGACACGTCGTCCACCAAAGCGCAGTTCGAGCACTTTATGGCTATGACCGATGCCCTCAAGAGCATCGGCATCACCTTCAGGATGCGCCACGTGTGCAACTCTGCCGCTACCCTGCGCTTTCCCGAAATGTATTTAGATGCGGTCAGATGCGGCATCATCCTTTACGGACTCTCACCCTTAGAGGAGAGCGTACCCGAGCTTAAGCCCGTTATGAGCCTGACCAGCAAGGTAGTACACATCCACCGGGTAAAGCCCGGTGAGCGCATCAGCTACGGCGGTACCTACCGCGCCGAAAATGAAATGCGGATAGCAACGGTGCCCATCGGCTATGACGACGGCCTTCTGCGGGTTTACGCCGCTGACTGCGGTGTTTATATCAACGGTCGCTTTGCAAAGATCCTTGGCAGGATCTGTATGGATCAGTGCATGGTGGACGTGACCGATATCCCCTGTGAGGTGGGGGACGATGTAGAGGTCTTCGGCAGTCATCAGACCGCCGACACCCTTGCCCGTGCCGCCTCCTCAATAAACTACGAGGTCACCTGCATAGTCGGCAAGCGTGTACCCAGAGACGAGGTGATGGGCGATTAAGGTCATAGAGAAGATACTACTGTTCTTTACCAAGTGTATGGACGACGCCATAGGAGCATATGCCGCCTTTGCCGCCTTCTTTATCATCATTTCCTTCTTCCCCTTCCTTATGCTCTTGCTGGCGCTGGTGCAGTTCTTACCCTTCTCCGCAGGAGAGGTCTACGGCTACATCAGCATCTACCTTCCCGCATCGGTCCTGGAAACGCTTTATCCCATCCTAAAGGAAATTTACTACACCAGCTCGGGCGTCATCTCCATCACCGCCATCGCCGCGATATGGGCTGCCTCCAAGGGCGTTTACGCCCTGGTCTGCGGTCTTAACAGCGTATACAGCGTTAAGGAGACGCGTAACCCCATCGTGGTCCGCGCTATGTCCATCTTCTACACCATAATGTTCCTTATAGTCATCGTGGCTTGCATGGGCCTTCTGGTGTTCGGAGAGAAGCTGTTCTCCGCCTTCCGCGAGTCAGCGCCCTGGCTCGGTCAGGTAGAGAGCCTTAGATATATCATAGGTCTTGTTATCTTCGTGCTCTTCTTCCTCGTGATATTCCGCGCTCTGCCTAACAGACACGGTAAACTCACAGACGATCTGCCCGGTGCTGTCATCGCCGCCATCGGCTGGATACTCTTCAGCTTTATCTATTCCTATTATATCTCATATTTCCCTTCATTCCCCGTTATCTACGGCTCTATCGCCGCCGTGGTATTTATGATGCTGTGGCTGTACTTCTGTATGTACATCACACTGCTTGCCGCGGAGATAAACAGCATCCGCCAGGCAAAGCGCGAACCGTACGATATGTGGAAGGTGACGAAATAGTTTTGTGCCAAGGCACAAAACAGCGATATAAATTCCTAACGGAATCTACGATATGCCTTCGGCGCGATATATCCCTACGGGATGCGATATGTTCCTTCGGAACGTGAAGTGGAATTTATATCATATCGCAACAAGCAAAGCGCAGTTATATCGCATTTGCGAAGCAAATATATCGCACAAGTACAGCGAGTATATTGCAAAACGAGGCGTGTGTCCTAAGACACACGCCTCGTTTTTATATTACGCTATTACCGCCTGCTCACCCATCTGATGCCAGCGGGTCTCAAAGAGAGTCTTATCGTGGGTCACCACGCCGAAGATGGGGTCGGTGAGGGTGACGGTGCCCTCCTTCATATCGTAGCCGGTGAGCAGCATACAGTGCAAAGGCGCCTTCCAGTTAAAGACGTGACCGTCTATCTTCCAGCTGATGATATTATAGGGGCGTTTGTCCATATACAGCGTTGCCCAGACTATGACGGGCTCTCCTTGGCTCACCTGATAATAGAGCTCCTCTATATTACAGTGGGTAAGGTCGGTGGCGGTGCGCTTTATGCCCTTATCGGCATAGAAGGCGTCTGCCGTGCGCTTGATTACGGGGGAATAGCAGCCGTAGCTGTTCTTGCGCTCGGCGGGGTCACCGATATTATACTCGTAGATATTTTCTGTCCCGATGGGCAGATACCCTTCCTTCAGTTCCATCTTGCCTATCTTATAGCCGTGGTAGTTAAGTGCCATAGCCAGGCTGGTGACCTCACAGCCGTTAGGCAGCTCGGGGTGCTGCTTGATAAGGTCTACGTCTATCTCCGCCTTTTTCTTAAGGGAAGCGTACTTATCCGAGATGATCAGGTTTCCCTGGGCGGTGATACTGCTGAAGGAATACTCCTCGTACACGTTGTCCGAGTACACCTTTGCCACCATACGTACGTTAAGGTCTGCGCAGTCCTCTCTTGGCAGGCTGACCTTCTTTTCGATAAGAAGAACGGGCTCTGCGCTCTCGGGATACTTGGCCTTGGTCTTGAAGGTGAACTGCTCATCCCCTACGGTCAAGGTATTTTCCTTACTTGGGGTCAAGGTGAGCTCCCCTAAATACTCAAGGAACACCTTTACCTTCATATCTATCTGATGCAAGCTCTTATTCTGCTCTGCCTGCCACTCCAGGCGCAAAACGAGGGTAGTGCCCGTGTCGCTCTCGAAGAAGCCTGAGCCCGAATAAGCGGAGGTGGGCGGAGGCAGAGGCTCCTCGGTCGGAGGCTCGGTGGGCTCCGTCACCACCGTGCTCACCTCTGTGACAGGCTCTGTGGGAATAGAGCCGGGCAGAGTGCCCATCACCGCGTCAAGTGTGGGATAAGAGGTACAGCCCGCAAGGGTCGCCGCCAAAAGCAATATTGACAGTAAAAGGGTCGCTTTTCTTCCCATATATCCTTCCAAATACAACAAAACTGTATATATAATACCTTGTTTTGACCTTTTTGGCAAGGGTTTGTGGAAAACTTACTCATAATTTACAATTATTTAGGGGTTACGAAAAACTCTGTTTCACTATATAATATAAAGACGAGGAGAATCCTCGGATCAAACGAGGTAATATAATGGAGCTGATAAAGATAAACGAGAGAAAGCTGAAGGTGAGCCTCTCTGATACAGATATGAAGTGCTATAACCTGAGCCCGAGCAATATAGACTACGACTGCCCTGCCACAAAGCGCGCCTTCAGGGAGATACTGGAGCGCGCAAAGGAGCAAACAGGCTTTGATACCGACGAGGAGAGCATCTTCGTGCAGATATTCCCGGGACTTCGGGGAGGGTGCGAGATGTACGTCACCCGCCTCCCGGAGGAGGGCGAAAAGGTGCATACCCTGCGTACGGTGTACACCTTTGACCGCTTGGAAAATCTTATAACTGCCTGCAGGGGACTCTGCGGCTACGGCTTTCGGGACGACAGCGCTCTGTACTGCACAGAAGGGCACTTCCACCTGCTTGTCAGCGAGGATTACAAACAAAATAACAGTACATACTCGGTAGGCGGCAGGGGTCGCACCCTGCCCGCTTACCCTCTGCTTTCCGAGTACGGAAAGCGCACGGTAAGCGAGAAGTACGTACTGTATCTACGTGAGCACGGCAAGCTCATCTGCGAGAAAAATGCGGTGCAGATGATGGGAGAGCTGTGACGTACATTCAAGAGAAGAGGGGCTTTTACAAAAGCCCCTCTTTTTCACTTTACAACATACAAGTATAAGTAATCACTATATTCTTCATATTCGACTTCATCTTCATCAACTATTTCGATTCGCTCTAATATAGCATATTCGTTATATTCGTATATTGATGTACTTTTTAATGTGCTATTATAATATTTTTCAATTTTTGCTATATCGCCTGCACTATTATACTCATATTTATACTCAACCGTGTTATCATAATTGGCCGCAAAGCTTTCTCCGTTTGCATAGCTGTGCTCGCTCACCACATTTCCTTTTTCATCGTATTCATAATCCACAAAATGAACTGCAGCCGGTGATGGCATACCAAAGTAGTCCGAATAACTTTCCCTAATCAACATCTGTTTTGTATCATAAAAATACTGCGTGGAATAATACAAGCTACCATTGACATATTCATCAGATCTGCTAATTTTATCACCAATATATGTATTTGTATAGCGTGTTATTTCCCATTCTACTTCGCCATTTACAACAGTAGGACTTTCAACAGAGGCCAACCCTCCACGTTCATCGTAATTCTCAACGTCCCCATATCTTAACTCACCGCCATCTATGGTATATGTGCACGTCTTTTTCTTTACATTCCCATTGTCATAATAAGAATACTCTGTTATATCAGTATCTCCGTCGGTGTCGATTTCGGTTTCCTTAATCAATTCACCTTTACTGTTATACTGATATACGTATTTGGTCTCCTCTCCATCCGATTCACGGTAAACCTTCTTTTTAGGCACAACAATAAAACGCTCCAGCAAAGCCGCGGCATCCGAATCGAACTTGTTTGCTATCAACAAATTGTACGCCTCTTCGTTTTTTCCGGATTTTATTAACGTTAGCGCCTCATCGTAAACGGACTTATTATCCTCCGGGATTATAATCTCTTCAGTGGGTTCCTCGACAGTTGAACCCTCGGACACAGATTCACCATCCAAATTCCCTTCTTCTAATGGTGGTGCCGCGTCCCCCTCAGTCCTTATCATAATGCAGTTATACGGGATCACATGCGTATCATCATATATATAAAAATACATTGCACCATTTGCATAATCTCGTGCTGACGGTGTTGTGTATTTGTAATAAGCATAAATTTTATCACCCTCGATGGTATAGGTACCCTCTCCCGATAAATAATTATCACCGCTTACTTTAATATCTCCCGTTGCTTGAAAACGTAAAGTAATTGACTTTTTCACATAAGTAAAATCTAAAACATTCCCTGATGAAACAGATAATTCGTCATAATAGTAAGGCTGGTTTTCATCTTTGTCAAATAGAATAAAGTTATCTTTATTTTTAATAAAATGTGTATCTTCACCTTCCGCAAATCCATTGAATATTAACTTAGCATCCGACTTATTATATTGCCAAGTACCCTTTTTGATTGCTTCCGCACCCTCATTATCATACACCTTGTAGGTTGCATCATCATAAATATAGACAGACCACTCGCCGTAATCATATATACCGGAAATACTGTCTTCAATACGTTCATCCGAGCTTCGCCTTCTTTTAGATGACGAAGATCTGCAGCCACATAAGAGACAAGGCAACAGAAGCGTTAAAATCAACAATACACTTACAAATGTCATAAATTTTAGTTGCGGGCCCATTGTTTTTCTAGCCATTTCATTTCTCCTTACAAATAAAAAAGTGTGTACGACCTAAGCCGTACACACCGAAAAACGCACGGCTCGGTTTGTTACCACACAAAACCATTAAAGAGCCTACGCAAGTATGCCAAAATGAGCGTGCATTTTTACCAATGTAAAAAAGCACACTTGTCGTGACTCTATTATTCAGTTTTGTGTGGTAGACATATTATAGCACATCGGTGTAACAAAAGCAACCGAAATGTTTTAAAAGTCTAAAATTAATGTTTGTTCTGGTTATGAATTGAAAGCCTCAGCCCCTTTTCAGGGGAGACGTCATCATACACTTGTCGGATGATAGGAGTTAATGATAGCCTCCCTCGGGGAGGGAGGTGGATGCGACGACGGCGCAGACGGAAGGAGCCCCCGTAAGTACGGACTCGCTCTGGAACAACTCTGTGATCGATATTTTGAACTGTTAGTAGCCTTCCCAAAACGGTGTTCGGGTTTGAATGCTCACCCTAAAGGAGAATTTGAAATTTCATTTAATCCTTGTTAAGAACCAGCATCGCATTTGTATGTACAAATACACTTGGACGGTAGCCCAAACCCACAGAAGCAGAAAAAGAGAAGGTTCGTTTTAATTACGAGTCTTCTCTTTCTTTTGTCTGTAAGTGATATGCTGACTAAAGTCAGCGTGATATTTTCTTTTGAAAAAACCTCGCCTGTGGCGAGATATTTCCAAAAGAAAGTGATATTAAGTCCTTTGGACTTAGTGATATTCTATTCGCCCCTCAACTTGCGAAGCAAATATCACTCGGCGTAAGGCGAATAACACTGCGTAGCAATAGAACTCGCCGTAGGCGAATAGAGTTGCGTGATACTCCGCT
>JAZQCR010000103.1:0-2073 GCA_045546375.1 Eubacteriales bacterium
CTGTCACCATCATCTTCCAGGTGGTGGGAGGCGGCACTATGGCGCTGAACACTCTTAACGAGGGCGAATACATACACGATTTTGTGGGACCTCTCGGCAAGCACAGTGAGCTCGAAGGCCTAAAGAAGGTAGCGGTCATAGGAGGCGGCGTTGGTTGCGCCATCGCTTATCCTACCGCCAAGGCTCTGCACGAGCTCGGTGCGCAGGTACATACGGTAGCGGGCTTCAGAAACAAGGAGCTCGTTATATTGGAAGAGGAGTTCGAGGCTGTATCGGATAGATTCGTAAAGACCTCGGACGACGGCACCTGGGGAGAAAAGGGTCTCGTCACAAACGCTCTCGAGGCTCTCATCAAAGAGGGCAACGAATACGACGAGGTCATCGCTATCGGCCCCCTCGTTATGATGAAATTTATCTGCGCCCTTACAAAGCAGTACGGCATAAAGACCACCGTTTCCATGAACCCCATTATGATAGACGGCACGGGTATGTGCGGAGGATGCCGCCTAACCGTCGGCGGTGAAACCAAATTCGCCTGCGTTGACGGCCCCGACTTTGACGGTCATTTAGTGGACTTTGACGAAGCTATGAAGCGTAACGCCATGTACCGCGATTTTGAATCTCACGCAAGAGAAGATGACTGTAATCTCCTTACAAAGGAAGTAAAATAATGGCTGATATGAACCCAAAGAAATGTCCTATGCCCAGCCAGGCGGCGGACGTGAGAAATAAAAACTTCGACGAGGTAGCCCTCGGCTACACCGCCGAGATGGCCATAGGCGAGGCGAAGCGTTGCCTCGGATGCAAGAATAAGCCCTGCGTCAGCGGCTGCCCCGTATGCATCGACATCCCCGCCTTTATCGCAAAGGTTGCGGAGGGTGACTTTGATGGTGCGCACAAGGTCATCAGCGCCTCCTCTTCCCTGCCTGCAGTATGCGGTCGCGTATGTCCTCAGGAAAATCAGTGTGAGGGCAAGTGCGTTCGCGGTATCAAGGGTGAGAGCGTAGGCATCGGTCGCCTGGAGCGATTTGTAGCCGATTGGCACAGAGAGCACGGCGAAAAGAAGGTTGATATGCCAAAGAGCAACGGTCACAAAGTGGCTGTCATCGGCTCGGGCCCTGCGGGTCTTACCTGCGCAAGCGACCTTGCCAAGATGGGTTATGACGTTACGGTATACGAAGCTCTGCACACAGCGGGCGGAGTTTTAGTCTACGGCATTCCCGAATTCCGTCTGCCAAAGAGCATCGTGGCAGAGGAGATAGAGGGACTGAAGGCTCTCGGCGTTAAGATAATGACAAACGTAGTGATCGGACGCACCCTCACTGTAGACGAGCTCTTTGACGACGGATACGAGGCTGTATTTATCGGCTCGGGCGCGGGTCTTCCCCGTTTTATGGGCATTCCCGGTGAGAGCCTTAACGGAGTTTACTCCGCAAACGAATATCTTACCCGAATCAATCTGATGAAGGCGTATAAGGAGGGCTCTACCACCCCTATTATGCACGGTAAGAACGTGGCTGTGGTAGGCGGCGGTAACGTGGCTATGGATGCGGCCAGATGTGCAAAGCGACTGGGTGCTGAAAACGTCTACATCGTATACAGACGCGGTATGGAGGAGCTCCCTGCCCGAAAGGAAGAAGTGGAGCACGCAGAGGAAGAAGGAATAATCTTCAAAACTTTGTCTAATCCCATAGAGGTGCTTGGTGACGATAAAGGCTACGTAAAGGGTATGCTCTGTCAGGAGATGGAGCTTGGGGAGCCCGATGAGTCGGGCAGGCGCTCACCCGTTGAAAAAGATGGATGTACATTTGAGCTTGATATCGACACTATGATAATGTCCATCGGCACAAGTCCCAATCCCCTTATCCGCTCTACCACCCCCGGCCTTGAGACCAACCGTCGCGGTTGTATCGTCACCGAAGGTGAGAGCGGCCTTACCTCCCGAGAAGGTGTCTTTGCAGGCGGTGACGCGGTAACAGGTGCGGCTACCGTTATCCTGGCAATGGGCGCGGGTAAGAATGCGGCCAAGGCTATCGATGAGTATATAAAGAATAAGTAAAAGTAAGAGAGTCC
>JAZQCR010000104.1:0-13717 GCA_045546375.1 Eubacteriales bacterium
CCCGTAGGCAGCTATACCCTGCGTATAGACGCCGCCATGGGCGAATACACCGACGCCCTGGAGATACAAATCGAGGTGGCGGCAGGCAGTATGTTCGGCTCGTATACTCTGCCTCTCGCCGAGGGGACGCCCATCACGGTGAACCCCTCCTCATACCCCGTGAAGATATCCGTATACACCGAGACGGCACAAAGGTACCTTGGCTATTTCTCATTCTTAAGAGGGCTTCCCCGTACCAGAATGGATACGGCGCTGACCTCGGTAAGAGCGGATAAGCTGTATAACCTAATCCTTAAGAAAAATGAAAACGAAGCCCACATCCGCATAAACGACGACTTCCTTGACGGCGGGCTCCTCGGCATGTATACGGAGGGTGAAGGCGACGTGGTGCTCACCGCCCTCTCAAACTACTACACCCCCGAGCTCCACACCTACGGCTTACCCCTGAGCATAGATTCACCCGAGAAGCACCTTCGCTCCCTGCTCTACGAGGCATCCCTCGGCAGAGGCTCTATCAGCGAGCTGAAGGCGGCGGAGCAGTATATCGCAGACGAGGAGCACACAGCCATCATCGGCCTCGGCTACGCCTTCCTGGGTGACTACGACAGCGCCCTGCGTATGTACTCCGCCCTCCCCGAAAGGAGTGAGGTGCGCGGCGCAGACGCTCTGCGGGCTATCCTTGCCACCTTCGTGGCAAAGGAGGATGCCACCGCCATTCTTGACACCCTCATAAACGAGGAAAAGGATGAATTCTACCTTGGCTTTGCCCTTCTCTCCTACCTGGAGCGCCGCATCGCCGCCATAGACGAGGACCACACCGCCACCCTCACGGTAAACGGCGTGAGTGCCGAATACACGGTAAACGGTCTGCAGATAAAGGAGCTTTACCCGGAGGATGACGGCAGCGGCGCCGTCACCCTGTCCTACTCGTCAGACGGAAAGGTGCGCGTGGACCTCACCTACAGCGACTACGAGCACGTTGATAAGGCAGGCGCCTTCTACGCTTACCTGGAGGGGGATACACACAAGTACGGCACCGCCTACCTTGCCATAAACCTCGAGGGCTACTCGGGACAGCGTCAGCTCTCCATCTCCCTGCCGCCCTCCCTGCGTGTCAGCGGCGGCGCGGCGGGCAACGGCGTCTACTGCTCCGCGAAGCACGAGCAGGTCAGCGTCTACGTTTCCAAGGACTTTTCGGGCACAGTCTACCTGCCTCTGCTGGTGACCCAGACAGGCAACTATAAGATAGAGCCCATCCGCCTGACCACCGAGTCGGGCAACCGCTATTATTCAAACGAGCTTACCTTGGATATAGAATAAAGAATGATCCCGACAGATGTCGGGATCACTTCTTTTTTGTCATTTTCTATGGACATAAAAGGATTTGTGTGGTAAAATAACTACGTATAACTGACATACGGGAGTTAAACAATGAAGATATTCAGAAAAACGCTCAGATTTATAATAAAGACCGCAAAGCGACTGCTCTTTATAGCCATCGCGGTGGCGATAGTATACGCGGCATACGTGCTGATATCCTTCGGCAGAGAGGGAACGGGCTCCCTTGACATAACCGCGCCCGAGGGTGCGCCCGAGGAGATCGGCGCGCTTCCCGTAGGCAGTAAGATGTCTGCCATCACCTACAACATCGGCTTCGGCGCGTATAACGAGGACTTCTCCTTCTTCATGGACGGCGGCGAAAAGGCACGCGCGGACAGCGAGAAGGCAGTATACGAGAATCTGGCGGGCATCACCGGCTACCTCTCCTACAGAAATAAGGCTGATATCACCCTGCTGCAGGAGGTGGACGAGAAGGGCACCAGATCCTACGGAGTAAACGAGGCAGAGACCATCTTAAAGACTCAGCAGGATAAATGGAGCACCTTTGCCGTAAACTACGACTCTCCCTATCTTTTCTATCCCTTCAAGGAGCCTATCGGCAAAAACAAGTCGGGTCTTCTCACCCTGACCTCATTCCCCATCCAGTCGGCTGAACGCATACAGCTTCCCGTAGAGGACTTCCCCCGCAACCTCCTTGATCTGGACCGTTGCTACTCCAAGCAGTATACCCCAACCGCAAAGGGTAACTCTCTGGTGGTATACAACGTACACCTCTCCGCTTACTCGGAGGACGGCGAGATAACGGATATCCAGCTTCGCGAGCTCTTCTCGGATATGCAGTACGAGTACGACTCGGGCAATTACGTGCTGGTGGGCGGTGACTTCAACCGTGACCTCTTAGAGGATTCCTCCGAGGTATTCGGAAAGGACGGCGAGGACGCCACCTGGGCACAGTCCTTCCCCACCGACTCTCTGTCGGTAAATTTCTCACTTTGCGCCGCATCCAACGCGCCCTCCTGCAGGGACACCAAGGAGGCCTACGACCCCGAACAGACCTTCGTGCTCACCATAGACGGCTTCATCGTCTCGGATAACATCGAGGTCATATCCTGCAAGACGGAAAACCTGCATTTCGCATACTCGGATCATAACCCCGTCCGTCTTGAATTCAAGCTTAAATAATAAAATAAGTAAACTGCGAAGGATCGCTCCTTCGCAGTTTTATTATGCCTTCTTCAGTATTCCGTAGAAGTCAAGCAGGGTATCAAGTGCGCTCTTGCGGGTGTCGGCGCTTTGACCTGCCAGCTCTGCGGCGGGGTCCGCCGCTTTTTCGGTGCCGTCTATGGCCATTTCCGCCGCCTGCACCAAGAGCTTATCCTGCGCCTGCATACCCTCATGGATCTGCTCTGCGCGCTCCTTTACCGCCGCCTCCCCCGCGTCAAGCACGTCGAGAGCCGTGCGGTTTGCCTGGGCGGCGGCGTATGAATTGATATTCCCGCCGTTTTCCCCTGCTATCTTCGCCTCGGTGTGCCCCTTCTCAAGGTCGGCGTAGTCGGCGTAGGCAGCTCTGATGGCGGCGGCACCGGCGTCCTTATAGGCGCCGCCTGAAGTTATATAATCCTTGGTACCCTTCACCTCCTTACTCACCTGATCCTTGGTGGCCTTGGAGTAGGTCTGTCCTCGCTTCAAAAGGTCGTACACGTCCTCTGCGCTGACGCCCTCCGTCTTTGCCCTGTTCACCAGGGTCTTTATGTCGTTATAGGGATCATAAGTCATCTATTCTTCCTCCTCTTGTAATATGATCTTGTATTTTTTGCCCTTGGTGTAAAGGATGAGCTCCCCTTCCTCAAGAGCAAGGGAAAAGGAGCGCCCGCCCACGTTCTTGACCGGGACGAAGGCAAGCCTTTCCTCACCTATTGGGGATGAGGGCAAAGACACCTTATCCATCGTCCTTCACCCCGCTTCTCGCACTTATGGAAAGGGAACGGATGACCGCCTGACCCTTGACCCTCACCGTGATGGCAAAGGACTGACCCGCACCGCCGCGGATGAGCTTACGGTAGCGCATTCGTCCCCCTTCTGCAGTCATCTGCCCAAGGGATAGGGTCTTACCCTCCGACTCCTCGGTCAGCTCCACCGAAATAACGGCATCCCTGTCAGCGTCAGCCTGAAGGGTCAGGGTAGCAGGGCCCTTGTCCGTATCGGCGGAAAGGTCGGTGCCGTGGAGGGTGAAGCTCCACTCCTTCACCTCTCCTGCCAAGAGATAGAGCGAGTTTTTCGAGTCCGCCTTGCGCACGAGAGCGTAAAGACCTTTTTCTCCCGAGGTAAGGGAAAGCAGCTTGCCCTCGGGCAGAGGCAGTATGCTCCAGCTCTCGCTCTTCAGGTGATAGAGGTACAGTCTGTCCCCCTCCGCAACGTAAAGGGTACCGTCTCTGTAGGCACAGATGCCCTCGGCGAAGGCAGGCAGACACAGCGGGTCGCTGATAACGCTGACCGAGCTGCCCTGCGCCATACGTACTCCGTCCTTGCGCACGAAGAAGAGCCGACCGTCGCCCCTGGCCACCGCACGCGCATCCACCGCGCCGATAAGGTCGGTGTCCTTTACGCTGAAGGGATTGCCGTTGCCGCTGACTACGTGACCGAAGTCCTCCTTCATACACCATACCCCGCCGTCGTAGGCGGCAATGGCGGTAAAGGCGCCGTCCCCTCGGGTGTCCGCGCCCGTAGTGGTGACCCAGGCGTTTTCCGCGCCTATATCGTAGGGGGTGTCCACGTCCCAGTTCCAGGGATCGTTATAGGCGCCGGCATATATCCTTCCCTCGTCAACGCCGAAGAGCCTGCCCCCCGAAACGGTGACGAAATGCAGATCGGGCACCGTGTCACGTATCTGACTCATAGTGCTCACCGTGAAGTTGTTCTTCTCTACGGGCAGGGATAGCGCCAGCTTATCGGGAAAGATAAGCAGCTTCTTATCGTAGGTGCCGCCTACAGCGTCAGAGAAAGCGCCATCCGCCGAATACACGTTAAACTGCACCATGCTTCGGTGGCCGTCGAAATCGGTAGTGTCAAAGCCGTCTACCTGACCGCCGTCCTCCACTCTCAGCACCCTGCTGACGTAGTTTTTACCGTCCTCGGTGTGAAGGGCGACCTGCACGTCCTCGGTGGGCCTGTATTCATCCCCTTCCCATTCCATAGTGCGGCAAAGGGAGAAAAGCCCGCCGCCTATAGCCGTCAGGCACATAGGGTTGAGGGTGGAGGGATAGCTGTACACCCATTTCCATGCAGGCGCACCCTGTAGGGTCACTCCGTCGGCAGAGGTGAAGCCCTCTCCCTCCTTCAAGGCGCCGAAGGGCGCGCCCGCACGTCTGTCAAGACCGCAAAAGGCGGTGGTACGTCGACAGAGCCGCCCTGCTTTCTTCGGTAAAGGTCTCTTAACCATGGCGCGCCTCCTCGTGTCGGGCGATATGTCGGAGAAAAGCCTCGCAAAGAGCCTTATCACGCTCCGAAAGCCACCCAAAGGAAACTCCGAGAGCGTACTTTCGGTGCTCGTCTATATGCACGGCGTGATCGTCAAGGGGGCCGAGCTCGGGTATCACGCCTCCAAGGTCAAAGAGGGTATTCTCCCTAATGGCGCGACCCTCCTGCAACGACTGCTCGGTGAGGGTCTGACCCGCCTCCTCTCCGTTTAAGAGGGCAAGAGCTCTGCGCTTTACCGAGGGAGGCACTACCCCCTTCTCGTCAGCGAAAAGACCGCGGTCATATGCCTCAAAGAAGGCGGCCTTGCGCGCCTCGGGGGATACGCGAAGCTCATTTTCCATACGGAAGTACACGTCGTAGCTGTTCACGTCCTCACTGCACCAGGTGAGCACTCCGCCAAGGCTCTCTTTGCCTGCCACCGAAAGGGTCATGACACCGGGGCAGTAGCCCTTAAAGAGCTTTAGCCACAGTTTGGCGGTGGCGAGAGCCCCCGCACGCATATTCTCCGCGCAAAGTGCCATTCGGGTGGAATCTATCTCGCGAAGAGAATTGATGGCCTTACCCGAGGTGATGCCCGCCGCACTTGCGCCCACCACCATAAGCTGGGAAACGCCTGCCACGTACTCCATATCACGGCAGAGCTGCTCGCACTCTGCGTAGACCTCGGCAGGCATAGACTCGTGGCTTAAGGGCACGGGCGGAGTGTAACCCCGCTTGTATACCACCGCCGCACCGGGGGCGGTGCCGTTTTCCTCCATAAGCTCCACGTCCACGCTGCCCTCCTCGATAAGCATGGAGTTTGCCGCAAGGGTGGCGATATAGTCGTGGATCTTGTTTTTACAGCCGTTGTACGCCCTCTGCAGAGGGATCAGATCCTCTATAACGCTCTTACCGAAGAACTGACCTGCGTTTTCCTTGGCACGGAAAACGGTGAGAGGCATAAGTCCCAGAGGCAGAGTGCCGAAGTGTGTTAGCTTGCCTGCGGCTATCTGCAGGAGGACACCCATGGGGTTCGCCTCGGTAGGCGCCTCAAGATAGGTGACCACCCTCTCGCTGTCACGGAGGTTGACGCTTCCCGTCATAGCCACCGAACGGGAGCTGCCCGCGGGGCTCTGGAGCACCGCGCTCATCATATCCCTGCCCTTACACTTGACTCCGTAAAGGGACTCGATCTCCTTTGCGGACATTATCTGCTCGATGATCACCGAGCCCTGCTCCTCTATATCCTGACGGTAGAGATTTTCAGGGAAGATCTCGTAGGGGGAGAGCAGAGTATACCTTATATCCCCCGTTCTCACCTCGCCTCCTTGCGTTAAGGGCGCGCCCGCGCCCTTATCCCAGGAGGATAAAAGGAAGGCGCTTCCCGTCAGCTCCGCCCACTGCAGCAGGGTATTCTTCTTGTGCTCGAAATCCCCCGTGTTATAGGCGTATCGTAAGAGCTCGGAGCATATCTGCGCCTTGCGCACGTCATCCCCTTCATCGGTGGCGGGGTGTACCCCCATAGTGAAGCTCACTCCCTTCAGATTGGCAAGACGGGTATCCATAAGAGGCGCGATACGGTTGTACACCCCGCGCTCCTCATAGTCGTAGATGGGCCCGTTCTCCTCCAGGCTCTGTCTGTAGGGGTTTATCTCACACCTCTGTGCTCCCCCCATAAAGGCGGCGTTGAGCCTCCACTGCAGCTCGAAGGGCATACGCTCACTGCGCCTGCGCTCAAGCTCCGAAAGGACCTCCGCCACCACCGTATCCTCGGTGGGGCTTACCGCCCTTGTAAGGCGCGTCCTTATTTTTTCAAAAAGCTTCATTCTTTACCTCCTTCATTTTTTCTTACCCATTCGGTGAAGGCGTCAAGTGCGGCGTTGTATGACGCAAAGCGGTTTGCCGCCTGATTATCCTCGCAGATAAGCGCGTAGGCGCATCCCACCAGGTAATCAAGAGCCATAGGCAGAAATTCGTCGGGCAGAGCAACGTAAGCGCTCATGCCGTCCTCTCCCTTCCTCTCGGGACGCACGGTCACCGCCACCCTTGCCCTGCTGCCCACACCGTAGGGACAGTTTAAGTGCACCTTATCCCCCAGGGTATAAAAGCAGGACTTCTCCGGATGCGCGAGAAAAACGTCTGCTCCCACACGCACCAGTTCTCTTGCTCCCAGATATACCGAGCGCACGTCACAGCCCCTGGGCATAGCCTCGCCCGCTTCAGGCTGAAGGAGCGCAAGGTCGATAACTCCGTCATACACTGTGCATTCCCTTATTACACTTTGACGCAGAATGCCCGTATAGATAAGCGACTCAAGGGAATTGAGCCATAAAAGATAGTAGTCGTCATCTATCTCGGGGGCTATATCCGTCGAGGCTCTGGCAAGGTCGATAAGCTCCCTTACCCTCATACTGCTCTCGTACATCACCACACCTCCCGTCTTATTCTGCGGCGAAGGTTTCGCTTTCGCCATAGGGTGTTATACGCATATCTCGCGTGGGAAACGAAGTCGGTCTTGTGTCTGTCGTCTCCCGTCACAAGGAAAAGGATATCGTCAAGGATGGCGGGCACGTACTCCTCGTACACGTTTACCGCATCCCCTACCTTTTCCGTGGGGTGAGGAGCTCCCTCCATCACCTTGTCCTCGCCGTACATAGCGCACAGCTCGGCAAGGGCGTAGTTTAAGTGAGAGAGGAAGGTCTCTTGGCTTATCTCTTTCACCGCACACACTCTGTCAAAAATAGTAAAAGTATCCATTTGTTACCTCCTGTCTTTAAAGTAAAGCGCACGGTCTTACCCGTGCGCTTCAGTGTTCTTACGCCGCAAATGAGCAGCCGACGAATCTCACGCAACCGCCGGGGTTAGCGCAAATGAGATTGCCGTAGGAAGCCAGCAGGGCACGGTATACGCTGGTGCCGGGAATAAGGGTAAAGATACCGCTGTCCTGACTTGCGAAGTCCCAGCCTGTGCTCTCAAGGGTGAAGGCAGAGGTGTCTACGCCCCAGGCCTCGTCGTCGGGCACGAAGCGCTCGTTGACGATGATCACCTCGCGGTTGCCCACCAGCACCTTGTAGCCAACGGCGCCGCCTACGAACTGGTGCTTGTCCACCACCACTACGTTGTTCTCCTTCATATAGGTCTGATAAGCGGCGAAGGCATCGTCGCCCATCATAACGAGATCGATACGGGAGTTCTTGTAGTCGTAAGCCTGCTTTACGCCACGGCTGATGACAAGGTCGGTGAAGTCGCCATTTGCGTCCACGGTAATAGGCGCAAGGAAGGGGTTCTCCGCCTTGGAAAGGCCGTAGAGGGTCTCTGCGTCACCGAAGATAGCGCCAAGACCGCAAAGCTCGCGGTTATAGCTGTTCTGCACGGTGATAAAGCCCTCAAGGCCGCTCTTGGCGGTCATGGGCTCTCCGTCCAGGGTGACGGTGTTCGCCTCGCGGTCAACACGGGTGATGCGGCGAGCGCGGTAGGTAGGCGTTTCTCCTGCCTCGTACACGTCGATGACCAGACCCTCGATGACGCTCTTGGTGCTCGAGAGGGTCAGCAGGTTGCCCGCCTTGATGGCGGTGAGGGTGGCCAGCTTGCCGCTGCCGTCACCGAAGAGGGCACGGCCGATATTCCACTTTGCAGAGGCGTAGGAGCCGTTCACCTCACCGTCAAGGGCGTTGATCATAGCGCCTGCGTTGCCGCTTGCCAGCTTCACGGTCTTATCCGAGATGCGGATATCCACGTACATATCCACCGCGTCAAGGGTGAAGGCGGCGTACTTCTGCGCGCCTGCCGCAGGGGTGTCGTTACCCTCGTAGCCGAAGCCGAAGCCTCCGTTGATGCCAACGGGTGCCGCCGCCTTAATGGTAGCGGCGGTAAGGGGCGCCTTCTTTACTTTCTCTAAAAAAGGCGAAGGTTCGATGCCGATCTGGTTTTCCAGAGCGGGCTTGTAATCGTTTTTCAGTATCTCACTGATCTTAAGTAAATTCTGTGACATTTTATGTCTCCTTTCGTTTTAAAAAATTAAAGTTTAAAGTGTTTTCTTGCCTGAGCGGAGGCATCCGCCAGGGTCTTGGGTGTTGCGGGCACGGTGGCCGCCCCCGCCGCGCTTCTTGCAAAGACGGGCAGGTCGACCTCCGCCTCCTTTGCGCGCCTCTCGGAGAGCAGGCGCATTACCTCGGGGTCTGCCCACACCTCGTCGGCTATATCCCTCGGCTCCCTTTTGGGAGCAGACTTTTTAGCCGCCAGCGCCTCTGCGCCCTTTACCATAAGATAAGCGGCGGTGTACCGCTCCTTGGGCTCAAGGGAGGCAAGGGCAGGCATACCCGAGATAAGGCCGTTTACCGACTCGAGCTTCTCGGAGAAGTCGTAGTACTCTCCGTTTTCACGAAGAGCGGAGAGCGCTTCACGCTCCTCGGCGTCACGCTCACGCTTGCCCACGTCCTCGATGAGGGGCACCATGCTTTCCGCAACGGCGCGTCTGACGTAGTCCTCCACCGCCTCGGAGTACTGCTTGCCGTACTCGGCGAGCTCCTCGCCCTCCAGGCCCTTTATGGCCTCGCTGTCAAGGATAGGCATTTCGTTTTTACTTTCCATCGGTCTCTCCTTTCATATTTAAGAGTCCTTCGTCCGCCGCGGCGATTGCAACAGCAGTCGCCACGTCGTTTATGTCCCGACAGCCTACCGTGTCAATGCCCAAGGCTGAGGCAAAGGCCTCTCCGATACAGTCACGGCAGAGAAAGAGCACTCTATTCGCCCCCTCGCTCTTGGCAAAGCGTACCGTATCGCGGTTTCTGCAGCCGGGAGTGGAGCAAATGTGCTTTCTCTGTATAAATTCTTTGAATCTTGTCATTCTTTCCTTCCTTTCAGTATGTCTAAGGCGTCCCGCACCACCGAAGGCACCGGCACTCCCATAAGCGCCAGATTCTCGGTGATGGAGAGCCCCTCGTTTAAAAGATAGCAGTAGATCACTGCGTCGCGGATGTAAGCGCTACCCGTAAGGGCGTCAAGCCTGGCGCCCACCAGCACTATGGCAAGGGTGGCGAACTTCCTGCAAAGGCCCTTATAGCAGGCGGCGCTTGAAAGCGAGCCTCCCTCGCTCTTTCGGCTTACCTTAAAGACCGCCGCCACCGTCAGCCCCATGGCAAAATCTATGCACATAAAGACTATAAGGGTGGCGAGGGCCCCGTCAAAGCCGCCGAAAAGCGCCGAGAGGGCAGAGCCGGCTACGCCGAAGGCGGCGCAGACCCCGTGCCAGAGCTTGCCTCTCATGCCGCACCTCCCGTTATCAGGAATCGGATAGGACTGTCCTTAAGATATGGCGTCAGATCGCTTTGAGCGGTGATATCACACCACTTGACCTCAGGCTCCTTAGGCTCTACGTCTACGCTTCCTACTTGAGTGAGGGTGAAGACAGTGCCGTATTTGTCACAACGAAATACTCCGTTTTCATCCGAGTTCACCTCACTGTAGACTCCTAACTGCTCCTCTTCGACCAATTCCCCCGAGTCAAACCAGTAAAGGACCGTGCCCTTGGTCACCGTACTCTCCGAAGAATATACCGTTACAGGCCCGGATCCCGCCGAGTAATTAGCCTGCCAGATATAGTAGGTCTTTTTATCCGGTGGTTCTACATATACCTTAGGCGTGTTCTGATAGAGGTAAATATAACTGCGGTCGGGCACTTGAGGCAGGCTATCCACCGCCTTGATATTAAAGGGACTGATCACCTTAAGCAGTGCCTCCAGTCGGTCGTTTACGCCTGCTGCCGAAACCGCCCGCTTTCTGTCCGAGCAGTTCGCCTCCGTCATAGCGGCGTGAACGTTAGTTCCCTCTATCACTGTGTCGTACAGTTCGCTGACCTCTTCTCTGTGCGCAGCCACCTCGTCCCTTAAGAATTGGGTCTCCTCCCTCATCTGTATGGCAGAGTCTGCCGACAGCGCGGCGCTCTGCGCAAAGGCCGCGGCGCTTACCGCATCCTGCCTCGCTTCGGCGCACATAAGCGCCGCCTGCTCAAGGGCCCCGGGGGTATTCTCGGTGAGCTGGGCCTCGTCGGGGATGAGGCTTTCCTCCACCTTAATAACACCCGTCAGGGTGATGACCGCCGCTCCGTCCCTTGCTCCACAGAGGACGAAGGAGGTCTTGCCCGCCCGCCTTGTGACCTCGGGGGGCAGAGGAACGGTGCTTCCCGCAAAGCTCACGCACTTCGCTACGCTTTTGGGCGGAAAAAACGTGACCGTGCGGCAAAGCCCGTCCCATTCGGGAGAAAAATCAAATTCCAGATCTTCCATCCCGTGTGAGCCCGCCGTACCGCCGTTTACGGTCTCGGGCTCCAGAGTGTACTTATTTACACTTATCTTCATTTGTTTCTCCTTTCAGAAATGATCTTTTATTTAGCTGAACGCACGGTGAGTGCGTTTTTTGTTTTGTATCCTTCTCCTGCGATAGATGGCAAGAGGATCTTCTTCCTTTCTGTCGGCACGTCCCGGCCGTGGGCGCGCCGCACAGAAGTACCGTAGGGCATCGGTGATATGGGTGATATCGTGAGGGGTGGTAGAGGCATCGCAGGGGTCGTGTTCGTCGTAGCATAGCTCCGTGATACAGCGAATGAGCCGCGGACAGGCGGAGCTTACCCGAAGGGCAGGGCCGAGAGGTGTATCCTTCAGCCATTCCTTCACGCACAGCCAGCCTGCGATGCGGCTGTTCTCCGCCCGCACCGTCTCAACGCCGTTCTCGGCGAAGATCTCTACGATGCTCTTACCCGTCTCCCGCTGTCTGCCCCACAGATCGGGTGGCGCATAGGTCTCGTAGACGGGCTCGGGACTGTTTCGGGCGATGAGCTTCGCCGCCTCCGAGATGATGAGATCCTTTTCGCATACCTCACGAAAGACCGTGGCAACACCCGAGGGCTCAAGGGCCACCCAGATGCAGGCAAGCATATCGAGACCGTAGTCGATGGCGCGGTATATCCGCGTTCCCTCAGGGAATTCACGGGGAGGCACCACGTGCACCTCCCGCTTGAATTCGGGAAAGAACTGCCCTGCGAAGGCATCCCAGTTTCCGTCAAGCCAGGCGTGACGGAGCTCATCGGGCAGGGCTAAAAGGCCCTTAACGTACTCGGGGTCAGCGGCCATCAGAGCCGTATTATCATAGACCTTGGCAGGGATGAAGAGGTAGTCCCCTTCGTCCTCCCCCTGCCTGTAGTCACGGTCGATGAACAGCCGTTTTACCCATCCGTGTCCAACACCGCCGGGGTTGCACGTTAAGTAAAACCTTTTAGGAAAGCTGTTCACGCCGCGCATACAGCTCTTGATGGCGTTAAACTGATACTCCGAGAAGTGGGTAGCCTCATCCATGAAGATCACGTCGTACTCCTGACCCTGATACTGCCCCACGTCGCTCTCACCGTCGCAAAAGCCGAACTTGATACGACTACCGTTACAGAAGGATAGCACCTTTTTGCTTTCGTTATAGTCGGCCATGCCGTTGGTAAGCGACACCAAAGGGAGTATGTGATTTTCACGGAGCTCGGGAAAGGTCTTTCGCAGGAGCAGGATGCGGATACCCGGGTAGGCACCCGACATCAGCACCGCCTTTGTCCTCACAGCCCAGCTTTTGCCGCCGCCTCTGGCGCCTCCGTATGCCACGTACCGCGCCTTAGCCTCAAGGAACTCACGCTGACGGGGGTTAGGCTCACCGAGGCTAAGGATCATACCGAGCCTCCTATCTTACGAAGCAAAAGAGGCAGGTAAGGATCCTTGCCCATATTCTTTTTCCAATAGGCAGGGGTGTTTACCACGCCTGCCGACTGAAGTGCGGAAAGCGCCTTCTCGGTGTTGGCACAGGGTGTACCGCGGGCGATGACGGAATGAGCGGCACGGATAAGTAAGATATCAAGATACTTGATCCGCTTGAGCTTTGGTATCCAGTACCCCGCATCCATGACTCCCAACTCAGCTAACCTGCGCGCGGCGCTCACTCCGTCCTCGATGCCCTGGGCTTTAACAAGGGAACGAAAGGCGGAAAAGCCGTATTCGTCAAGTATTCTGTGTGGGCAGTGCTTTCCGGAGTAGTCGCGGTGGGCGGTGACGCGGTCCACGTCCCAGCCGTACCGCTTGAGCAGGTCATGCACCAGCGCAGCCCCGTTGCATACGCTTCGCCTGAACCTTGCTCCGCCGCTCTTTGAGTAGCAGATCTCAACCGCTATACCCTGCCTGTTGCCTTTGCCCGCCCCGCCGTCGCCCGCATGCCAGGCGTTTCGGTCGAGGGGTATGCCCTGCACCGCACCCAGGTCGTCCACCGCGTAGTGGAAGGAGATCTCCTCTCCGTTTCGGTGCATATAGCGGATCTCATTATAAGCGGATGCGTCGTTGGCCGTGTTATGCACCACCACCCTGGTGGGTGTCATGGGGAAGGGGCACTTTTTGGCCACCTTGTCAGCGGGACAGGGAATAAAACTTACGTTCATGTTTTCCTCCTTTCGTTTTTGATCTTTGACTGCGGAAGTGACGTCCCTCCCGCTGTCATAAATATGATACATCAAAACAAAATGGATAACGCCGCTTTTTGGTTGGATAATGCCGCTTTTTGGTTGGATAATTCGCGAAAAATTCGCAAATTATCCATTACCCCCCTTTTTTGATGGTTTTACTCAATTTTTGAGTAAGCCGAAAAAACAAAAAAAGAGGATGGAAAAATTCCATCCTCTTAATTTGAGTTATTGCTATTATTCTTCGAGGCTAGCTATGGCCTTCATAAGGTTGGTAGCTGCAGCATAAGAGTCTTCAGACCAGCTGAAGGTGTAACGAGTCAAGTACATCGTATCAGTACTGTCAATTACACCGTTTCCGTCTACGTCGCCGGCAACCAACAGGTTGGTAGCGGCAGCGTAAGAGTCTTCAGACCAGCTGAAGGTGTAACGAGTCAG
>JAZQCR010000105.1:0-8356 GCA_045546375.1 Eubacteriales bacterium
CCGTAAGTAGTATAATATAGATGACGTAAAATTATTATAAAATGAAAAGCACACATTAAGTCCCGCAGAAAGGCATTTATAAAAATGAAGATATCAGAGCTTTTAAAACAAAACAAATTATCCCTTTCCTTCGAGGTCTTCCCTCCGAAGCTCGAAAGCGCCTTTGACAGCGTAAAAACAGCCACAGAGGAAATAGCTAAATTGAAGCCCTCCTTTATGAGCGTAACGTACGGTGCAGGCGGCGGCACAAGCAAATATACACTTGAAATTGCTAAAAATATAAAAGAAATGTACGGAGTTCCCACTCTTGCACATCTTACCTGCGTTTCATCCACAAGAAAAACTGTAAGCGAAAAGATCGAAGCAATAAAGGAAGCGGGTATTACAAATATCATGGCGCTCCGCGGAGACATTCCCTCGGATATGCTTGAAGCGGACAGAAGCGGATGGGATTACAGATACGCCATAGATCTGGTAAAGGAGCTTAAGGAATCCGATCCCGATCTTTGCATTGGCGGTGCATGCTACCCCGAGGTACATCCCGAAAGCGCTACACAGAAGGAGGACATCATCCATCTTAAGGAAAAGGTGGATGCGGGATGCGATTTTCTCACCACTCAGATGTTCTTCGACAACAATCTTCTTTACAATTTCCTTTATAAGATAAGAGAAGCCGGCATCACCGTTCCCGTTATCCCGGGAATAATGCCCATTACAAACGCAAATCAGGTGGAAAGAGCAATAAAGCTTTCGGGCTCCTTCATGCCTCAGAGATTCAAGAGCATAGTGGATAAATTCGGTTCCGATCCCGCTGCCATGAAGCAGGCGGGCATAGCATATGCCACCGACCAGATAATCGACCTCTATGCCAACGGCATTAAGAACGTCCACGTCTACTCTATGAATAAGCCCGACGTAGCGGGGAAGATAATGGATAATTTAAGCGATATAATAGGATAAAATCTAAAGCAATTAATGAGGAGTATGCTCCTTTATGAGCCTCCCCTGTGCAAGGGGAGGGGGACCGTCGCAGACGGTGGAGGGGTTGTTACCGTGCAAATATGAATTTCAAAGAATTCTTAAAAGACAATATCGTATACCTTGACGGAGGTATGGGCACTCTTCTGCAGGAGCAAGGGCTCATGGCAGGAGAGCATCCCGAGAGGTGGAATATCACCCATCCCGAGGTCATCCGTGACGTGCACCGCGCCTACTACGACGCGGGCAGTAACGTGGTGTCCACCAACACCTTCGGCGCCAATATACTGAAGTTTTCTGAAGATGAGCTTGAGGCGATCATCTCCTCCGCAGTAGCCAACGCCAAAGCGGCGCTTGAGGCGAGCACTTCGCCAAAAGAGAAGTTTATCGCCCTTGATATGGGCCCAAGCGGAAAGCTGCTTAAGCCTCTCGGTGACCTTGACTTCGAGGATGCTGTAAATATCTTCAAAAAGACTGTGGAGATAGGCGTCAAGTATGGCGTGGATCTTGTGCTTATAGAGACTATGAACGACTCCTATGAGACCAAGGCGGCGCTCCTTGCGGTAAAGGAGAGCTGTGACCTGCCTGTCATCGTCACCAATGCTTACGGCGAGGACGGTAAGCTGATGACGGGTGCCACACCCGAGGCTATGGTAGCCATGCTTGAGGGTATGGGTGCCGATGCTATCGGCGCTAACTGTTCTCTCGGGCCGAGGCAGCTTCGAGGCGTGGTGGAGAGACTTTTGGCGGTGTCATCCGTGCCCGTAGTACTAAAGCCCAACGCGGGACTGCCTCGGGTCGCGGATGGCAAGACCGTCTTTGATGTCACCCCTGACGATTTTGCTCTGGAGGTCAGCGACTTGATTAAAGCGGGCGTTCGCGTGGCGGGCGGCTGTTGCGGTACTACGCCCGAGTATATCAAGGCTCTTTGTGACAGCTCCCTTGCACTAAAGCCAAGACCCATTACCGACAAGTGTCTTACCGTAGTATCCTCGTATACTCACGCAGTAAGGCTGGGAGAAGAGCCTGTCCTCATCGGTGAGCGTATAAATCCAACAGGTAAAAAGCGCTTTAAGGAAGCACTCCGAGAGCACGATATGGATTATATCCTGTCAGAAGGAGTTAGTCAGCAGGAAAAGGGCGTACATATACTTGACGTGAACGTAGGACTTCCCGATATTGACGAGATTGCTATGTTAAGGGATGCTGTCTGCGCTCTGCAGGCGGTCACCGACCTGCCCCTGCAGATAGATACCTCCGACGTTATGGCTATGGAGAGCGCGCTTCGCCGTTATAACGGCAAGGCTATGATAAACTCGGTAAACGGCAAGGAAGAGAGTATGAAGGCTGTCTTCCCCTTGGTTAAGAAATACGGCGGAGTGGTAGTTGCCCTGACCCTTGACGATAACGGCATCCCCGACAGCGCCGAGGGCAGGGTAGAGATAGCCGAAAAGATACTTTCCCGCGCGGCTGAGTACGGTATAGATAAGAAGGACATCGTCTTCGATACCCTGGCTATGACGGTCAGCGCAGATAATAAAGCGGCCATCGCCACACTTGACTCACTTTCATATATCAGACACACCCTCGGGGTGCATACCTCTCTCGGCGTGTCAAACGTATCCTTCGGACTGCCTAATCGGGATGCGATAAACAGCGTATTCTTCGCTATGGCATTAGAGCGCGGACTGTCCGCGGCTATTATGAATCCTTATTCCGCGGATATGATGAAGACCTACTTCGCATACCGCGCGCTAAAGGGTCTTGATGCTAACTGCGCAGACTATATGTCTCACGCAGAGGAGTTCGCTACCGTTACCTCCGTTTCCGCAGAGCAGAAAAACGAGAAATACGAGAGCGAACTGCAGAAGGCGGTCATCAAGGGCTTTAAGGATAAGGCGGCAGAGCTGACCACAGAGATGCTGGCTTGGGGAGAGCCCCTTGACATCGTTAATAATGAGATAATCCCCGCCCTT
This sequence comes from Eubacteriales bacterium, assembly GCA_045546375.1. Classification (GTDB taxonomy): domain Bacteria; phylum Bacillota; class Clostridia; order Oscillospirales; family CAG-272; genus CAKSEI01. The sequence goes on from JAZQCR010000105.1 coordinate 2,955, forward strand.
AACACCGTAGGGAAGGGCTTTGAAGAGAAAAGGATATACCTGCCCCAGCTCCTTATGAGCGCAGAGTCCGCCAAGGCGGCATTCGAGGTCATAAAGGGCGCCATGGCAGGGAAGAGCAACGAGGATAAAGGCACCTTCGTCATCGCCACGGTGCAGGGGGATATACACGACATCGGTAAGAATATCGTGAAGCTCCTTCTTGAGAACTACGGCTTTAACGTAGTTGATCTCGGTAAGGACGTGCCCCCCGAGGTTATAGCGGATAAGGTGGTAGAGCTTCACGCACCTCTCGCGGGTCTTTCCGCGCTTATGACCACGACGGTACCCGCTATGGAGGCCACCATCAAGCTCCTTCGGGAAAAAGCGCCTTGGTGTAAGGTTGTTGTGGGCGGTGCGGTGCTCACCGAGGAGTACGCACGGAAGATAGGCGCTGATAAATACGCCCAAGACGCAATGGAAACAGTGCGTTACGCGCAGAGTATAGTAGAATAAAAAATCCTTGAGGACTTTTGCCCTCAAGGATTTTCTTTAGTTGCAGTTTCTGACGAAGCACCGGGTAAGGCAGGCGAGCCCGCCGAATATCAGGGTCACCAATCCCGCTAAAAGGCCGGTCAGTATAGCGCCAACTATGCTGGTAGCCGCGAAGGGAATGGCTAAAAGCACTACCGACAGTAGGATGGTGCCCAGCGCCCCCAGGAGTATGGCACCTACTGCTGTTGAAACGCAGCGATTGCCGCAGGGCACACCGATAGCCAGAGCCAACAGGGTGAGTGCCAGAGCGCCTGCGCCGAGGCCCAGAGTAACGACGAGAGCTACGATGGGCACGGTTATAACAGCGGTGATGCGCAGAAAGGCGGTGACTATTCCTATTATAATTCCGGCGAGCAGGGCCAGAGCCGTGCAGTCCTTTTTACATTCGCAGTTTAAGAGATCCATTATTTTTCACCTCCGATACAGTATATGCACCTTGGTGAGAAAGGGGGATGCCGCATAATAGCAAACTGCCGTAATAATATAGGCAGTGAGCACTTATATTAGCCTTCCTCTGACGAGGAAGGTGGTACGAACGCAGTGAGTGACGGAAGGAGAGATAACAAAGCTAAAGACAAATAAAAGAATAAACAAAAGCCGTTCATTCCCGTCGGTATGGTGAAAGGGGCGTAGCCGAACGCAAAAAGGAGCCGCTTACCTAAGCAGCTCCTTTTTAATAAGCTTTATCATTATAGAGGTATTCAGCTCCATAGCGTCCACGGGGTAGATCTCTTTAATATACCCGTTGTAGAATCTGTCCTTAAAGTAATTAAGTGCATCCTCGTCAGTCCCGCCGGCCTTAAGTATCTTTACTATATCCTCTGCGGTGGTGACGGCACTTGCCTTGGCACCATGCAGATATAGTGCGGTCTTTTCTTTGTCTAAAAGCCCTAAGTGAGGCACGAGAATGTGCTCTATCTCCATTCCCTCCACCTTCTCGATGGAACGCAGGGTCATTTCATACCCTACAAGATAAGAGGGAACAACCGTGTTCTTTCCGTCGAAAACTCCGATAGTCTCCGAGCCCAGAAGCAGCTTTTTCTCCGCCAAATAATACCCAACGGAGCAGCGTGTGTGACCGGGTAGTGCTACTGCGGTAAAGCTCATATCCCCCGCCGTAATAATATCCCCATCCGAAACGGGTATATCCACCTTCAGACCGTCTATAAGGTCGGTGTATTCGCCCACGCCGCACTTGTGGGCAAATTTTCTGTCAAGGTCACGCATGACCGCCTTTGCCGAGGGCTTTGCGAAGATCTGCGCCGCATACTCACCTGCCACTACCTTGGCTTCAGGCCAATACTCCTTTGCGTATACCGAGCCGAGAGCATGGTCATAGTGAGAGTGGGTAAGGAAGATGTAGTTAAGGGGTCTGTCCCCCAGCTCTTTTTTGATATTGTCTGCTACCGCGTAACCCGTAAAAGCAAATCCGCTGTCATAGAGGATAGCCGTCCTGCCGTCATCCAGCAGAAATGCACTGTCACCGGGAATCGCACGTACGTCTTTTATCTTGATGTTCATGAGGGTATTATAGCTCTGTCACGAAGGGATTTCAAGATGGAAAAAGGATACGGCACGAATCACTCATACCGTACCCTTTATATTTACTCTAAATGTCTGATACCCTTCTGGTCGGAGATGGCGTAGAGTACGCCGTTCTCGTCCTCCTCGTAGATGTAGTGGCATCCTGCCTCGTAGCCGTCGCGCATATTGACTGCCTCGTATACGCGCTCCATACCGGCAGCCACAGGGAAGTAACCTTCGCCCGTACCTGCGTATGAGATGAGGTCGTATACACCCTGCAGGCTGTTACCCGCGCCGTAGTGGTGTACCGTACGTACGATGCCCACACCGGGTGCGTAATAGTAGTCCTTTGTGTTTTGGCGGTAGGAAAGACCGCCGGGAGCCCCCTTGCTTTCAACGTGAACGCAGATGCAATTATCAAATTCACCTGCCGCAGTAACCACCTTGCCGCCGTCGCTGACGGTGATCTTTGACTCTATCTCGTACATATCAAACATCTTGACTTTTTTGGTAACTTCATAGCCGGGGACCCATTCGTCAGACCATATGCTACCGGTCATATCATATATAATTCCGTTGATGTCATTCCATAAAAGCACGTGCCGCGCCTCCCACGTACCCGGTGTCCAGTCGGAGTTTGCCATATCTTTGGCCTCGAAGGCGTAAACAGGACCATCAAGATCTTGGATTATAGAGGAGTTGCTTTTGAGAATTGCATTTCTGGAAAAGAAATTCCATAGTCCTTTTAGTTTAGTTTGGGGATTAATGGTTTCTTCACAAGCGATCAGTCTACGCAAAGCAGCAGTTGCGAGATGAGTGTGCGCTATTTCGTAATTTGATTTTGCGGTAGCTTCAAGTTCGTTTGCTAAATGTGAAACGTCAACGATGTGTCCTTCTCCTGTTTTTTCATCATCTATACAAAAATATGATCTTCTTATTTCTGTAGCGATATCTTTCCAATCAGTAGGATCATAACCGACACGAGATACTATTGCATATTCGGATATTACGGCTTCTTTTTCGTCAGCAGATATTACTTCACGATGGTTTATGCATTTGATGTATTTTTGTTTGTGTTCCTCTACGTTATAGTCCCAGTAGTTACCCTCAGCAAGTGGCATTAAACCTTCTCCGCCGCAGATGTTAAAGTCGCACAGGACATATGTACCACGTTTCGCTTTTTCCTGTTTGACTATGCCTACCCCTTCTTTGTAGTAGGTTTTTGTTATGCCGACGTACCTTTGATTTGTTTCCCAAAGCTCGCATCCATCAAAGGTACCGCATGGAGTTGAAACCGAAACATCGTTTGCTTTGAATGTTAATGTTGATGTGCCGTTTGATGACGTTACGGAGGTCCCTACGCGAAGCGATCTGTCGAAAAAGGTGCGGTCACATTTGGCTGCGTCTATGCCGATGTATGGTAAGTAACTGGCGTCGCACCCTCTTGAATATCCGGGTTGGCTGTCGAAACGAAGTTTATTTTGCTCGATGATGTATTTTTCAGATATAGCCAAAATGTTATCATTGCTTGTGTTACCGAGTTTTTCGACACGGAGTGCCGCTATTGCGCATGCATAATACATATCTGATTTTTCCAATAAATTCAGAGTCTTGTTAAATGCAGCCAGACCTTCTTCGTTCATTCCACTATCTAATAGATGGCGTCCAAGCCAAAACCACAGATACCCCTGCACCTTTTTCATGCCGAGTTTTTCATACTCCGGTATCTGTACGGTTTGTACCAGCTCTGTATAGGCTTCGCCTTTTACGTTGTTCTGCTCATTTGCGACGACCATCTGGAGCACGTCTTCATTGCGTGAGCGTAGGGCGGCTTCTTTCATACGGGCGAGCACCTCGTCGTTTGCCTCTCCCTTTACCCACCAGTAGCCGAGCAATAGTGTGTCTGCCAAGGCGTAGTCTTTTTCGGTGCAGTCTGGCAGGGCTTCGACGGCGCTCATGGTGTCCCTCCAGATGGCATCAAAGCCCTCTTTGTTGTCCTTGAGACGCCAGAGCTTCAGCTCTTCTACCTTCTTCATTACCTTTTCTACCAAGGTGTCTGTATCTTTTTCGTTCATCAGTCCGTATTCCTTTCGTAGCTTTTGCCTGCCTTGAGAGAGACGTGTCTTCACGGTGTTCTGCGGTATGGACAGCATTTCAGCTATCTCCGCGATAGAATAACCGCCGAAGTAATGAAGGTCGATGACCTTGTGTACCTTCTCGCTCAGGCTGTTTAGGTTGTCGTGCAGCTCCGCCGCCTCATCCCCACAGTCTGCAAGCTCCGCGAAGAAAACGTCTTCCTTGTCTTCCATGGCGGCTATGTAGTCGATGTCCACCCACTCGCGGAAACGGGATAGCAGATCACGGCTGCGATTGCGTGCGATATTGCACACCCATGTGCCATACTTCGACCCGTCACGCAGGGTGTTCAGCTTTAACCATGCGGAAACGAATGCATCCTGCGCCGCATCCTCTGCTAAATGCTCCGAGTGTGTGATGCCCCGCGCTACCGAGAGCACAGCCTTCTGCCAGCGGATGACCAGCGCTTCGTATGCCTGCTGATCCCCTAATAAGGTCATAGAAACAAGTATTTCGTCTTTTTCTTGGGAATGGATCATTTTTACTTCCTTTACTGCTACAGCCTTCTCCGGCGGGAGAAGGGGGACCGTGACTTGTCACGGTGGATGAGGTGTTTACGGATCACGCTATAATGATACGCTACGTAATTGCAATTACACTTAATAGACGATTCAAAGAGCCAAAAGGTTCTGTTGGATGAAAACTTTTTTATATTTTATCATTTTTTATGTTAGATGACAAGGCAATTGCTTGTATTACTGTGATGTCACTAAAGCGTCGCACTTCCTCCCCGATGGTGAAGGTGCACGCTGTCGCAATTATTAAGGATTTGATGAGATGAAATCACGAATGTATTGCTGACGGTTATCTCCTGCACCTTCCCTGTCGGGGAAGGGGGACTGCCGGAGAACTATTATTTTCGCTGTGATGTTAGAATGAACCGGTGGTGGAAGAGGCTCAGTACTCAGGTGTTGTTTAAGGTAAATGGGATCTGTATTTGCGTAGTAAAATGCTGAGGGAGAGATAACCCGGATGGATATCATCCTTCAAAATTCTTTCTCTCACCTTGAAACTTTCCTTCATTTATGATATTATATATAAAGTTAATTCAGGAGAGTAAAAATGGCAGGAACAAACCTCGGCGCACGCTTCCTTTCTGCGAAGCGGGCTTTATTTGATAAGAAATACGGCTTTTTGAACCGCGAACAGCGGGAGGCTATTTACACGGTAAACGGCCCCCTGCTTATTTTGGCGGGTGCGGGAAGCGGAAA
>JAZQCR010000106.1:0-13112 GCA_045546375.1 Eubacteriales bacterium
CCTCCCCCGACGGTGGAGGTGCATGCTGCCGCGGGGCGCTGAATCAAACAACAAATAAAAGGGACTGCATAGCAGTCCCTTTTATTTGTTATTCTCTTTTGTCTTTGAGTACGTGCCGCGAAGCTCGGTGGGGGTCATGCCCGTATGGTACTTAAAATACTTTAAGAAGTATTTATACTCCGCGAAGCCGCAATCGGCGGATATCTCACGCAGAGGCCGCTCCCCCGACTGCAAAAGTTCCTTTATATAGTAAATGCGCGCACCGTCGATGTACTCCTTGATACCCCTGCCCTTCACCGAGTGAAAAAGGCGGGATAGATAGTCCTCGTTATAGCCGAAGTGCCGCGCCACGTCGGAGACCTTAAGAGGTATATCCGAATTTGCCTTTATCCAGGCGCTGACGGCACCGATACGCCTATTATCGTCAGTGGCGTCGGCGGTGTGCAGCTCTATTAAGATAAGCCGTATGAGATAGTCCGCCGCCTCGGCGCTGCCCCCCTCGAAGGAATAATGCAAAAGCTGATTAAAGAGCACCGACAGCTCGTAGGGACGGGTGATGCGCTGTAACTTTATCCCGTCTGCAAGTGAAAAGCCCCCTATGAAATGCGCCCAATAAAATGAGGTGTCCGAGGAGTGCTTATAGCCGAAATGCCGCTTACCGGGCTCTAATATCAGCATATCGTTTTTGCCGAGGGCATACTCCACCCCATCCTCGTTTATATAAACAGTCCCCGACAGCACGAACATCACTTCATAAGAGTCGATACGCCGATCGGGATGTATCCACTCATCGCGGGAAACGAATCTGCCGCTGCTGATATGGGTTATATTTTCAAACATAAGTCGGATTTTAACCCCTTTTCTACATTTTTGTCGGTTGAAAAGAATATCCCTTAAAACTATACTAATAGTAGCACTACGGTGTGAATTTGTCAAGGATGGATAGGAAAATGGATTATCTGCAGCACTTTTCAACAGAGATAAAAGACGGATTTTGGAAATATTATGCTGACTTAAACCGCAACGTAACCGTATACGCGGTACGTGACCGATTTGAGGAGACCCACCGCTTCGGCGCCTTTGCCTGCGAATGGAAGCAGGGGGACCCCGATGAGAAGTACCCACACATCTTTTGGGACTCCGATATAGCCAAGTGGATGGAGGGTGTCGCCTATATGGCAGAGAACGGCGAGATAGACCCCGAGCTCATCGCCAAGGTGGATGAGGTGGTCGATAATATTGAGAAAAATCAGCTCGAAAGCGGCTATTTCAACTCTCATTTCATCGCGGTGGAGCCTGATAAGATCTTCACCATGAGAGGATGCCACGAGCTGTACTGCACCGGCCACCTCATAGAGGCGGCTATCGCCTATGACAGAGCAACGGGCAAGGACAAGTTCCTTAAGTGTATGATAAAGAACGCAGACTACATATACGAGCGCTTTTACGTAAAGAAGGACACGGGATTTGTCACTCCCGGCCATCAGGAGATAGAGATAGCCCTAATTAAGCTCTACGACTACACGGGTGACGAGAAATATCTGGAGTTAGCTCTCTACTTCCTCCTTGAGCGCGGCAAGCACGAGTGCGACGGCCACTTAAGTGAATTTCAGACCCATCTGCCCCTACTCGAGCAGACCGAGGCGGCAGGCCACGCAGTTCGCGCAGGCTATATGTACACCGCTATGGCTATGGCAGTCAAGAGAACCGGCAATCCGGAATTAAAGAAGACCTGCGACGCCCTCTTCGAGAATATCACCACCAAAAAGATGCACGTCACCGGCGGCGTTGGCGCTAACCATACGGGCGAGATCTACTCCTACGACTACGACCTGCCCAACTCCAACACCTATAACGAGACCTGCGCTACCTTAGCACTCTCTATGTTTGCCGCCGCTATGTGCGAGCTTGAGCCTGACGGCAAGTACGGCGACGTGGTGGAGAGAGTATTATATAACGGATTTATCTCCGGTCTTTCACTTTCGGGAGATCACTTCTACTACACCAATCCCGCAGAATTAGACTTAAAGAAACTCACCCGCAACGGCGACTGGTACCCCAGCGCCCGGCGTGTAAAGGTCTTCGGTTGCTCCTGCTGTCCTCCTAACGTAGTACGCTTCCTCGGCTCTATTCCGAGGTACGCATACGGACAAGAAGGCGACACGGTATACTGCCATCAGTTTATAGACGGCGTTACCCGCCTAACTGTGGGCGGCAAGGATGCCACCCTTACCCTTAAGACCGCATACCCCTGCGACGGCAAGCTCAGCTTCTCATATAAGGGCGAGCCCATGACCCTGAAGGTGCGTATCCCCGCCTGGTGCGTGGAGTATGAGGGCGAGACCGAGAAGGGCTTTGCCACCTTCAGCCTGAAGGACGGCGGCACCCTCACCGTAGACCTGCCTATGGTGACCCACCTTATAGAGGCAAACCCCAAGGTGCAGGACAACAGCGGCAGATATGCCGTCACCCGCGGCCCCATCGTCTACTGCCTCGAGGGCATCGACAACGGCGAGAACCTCCGCGATATATCCATCATCTCTACCGATGCGCTCATAAGAAAGGAGGAGGGCATCCCCGCTCCCGTGCTGTATATGGCGGCTGAACGCAGAGAGGCAAGCGACGCACTCTACCGACTGAAAAACGACAAGCGCGTCACCTTCACCGCCAGACTCATCCCCTACCTTGCCAACACGAACCGCGAGGAAACGGATATGATAATCTGGGTAATGGCGAGATAACGATCAAAGGATACTTTAGCGTACCTGCTTTTGGCAGGTACGCTTTTTTAACCGTCTCAACCAACAGTTGAAAAAAATCAAGAACAGGATGTTTGACTATGGGTATGGAGTATGGCATAATATAATCAATGAAGGCGCCTCAAAAATCAAAGGAGAAAAAACTATGAACCTCGGCAATAAAATACGTGAATTACGCAAATCAAAGTTTCTTACACAAGAGCAGTTGGCGTCATCCCTGAATATTTCCCCGCAAGCTATATCCAAATGGGAGATGGGCGTGTCTTATCCGGATATGACCATGCTCCCTACCATCGCATCGCTTTTTAAGGTTTCTCTTGACGAGCTTTTTGATTTCGACGTTAATAATATCGATAAAGAAATCGAACAGATACGTTTGGAAGCAAATAATTATTTTTGGAGTAATTTCGACAAAGCCGAACAAACCTTGCTGGACGGACTAAAGCTATATCCGGCTTCCATCCTGCTTAAAACGGAATTATTTCAATTATATGCATATAACGTTGACCGCGGAGATGAGATCGTCAATAAAGCATTCGAGCTCGGAAGCCATATCATAAGCGTGTCACAGGACGTGTTCTGCACCTGCAGAACAAAAGCAAATATTATCCATATTTACACGTATCTTGAGCGCGAAAAGGGAGAAGACCATTACGAGGATATCAAAAGCATCATTGATACCCTGCCCTATATGTATCCCTATATGCTACAGGATAAGATGCGGCTTTCGGCGAGCTATATCAAGGGCGACGAAGGCATGAGGGAAGCCCAAGAACTTAAGACCATAGAATGGCAGGAGTTTTTCATAGCTTGCGATCAAGTGGGACACCGCTATTTTGACATGGGTGATTATGAAAACGCCATGATCAATTTTAAAGAAAGCGTAGACGTTATAGAACGGTTTATGTATCCCGATAAGCAAGGCTATAAAGCTTATCCCATCGACGGCACACACGCCAATCACGCTATGACTCTTTTGGATGTTGCTATCTGTATGTTCCGCCTTGGCAAAACCGATGGCATAGATGAATTGATCGAAAGAGCCAAGCATATTTATTTTGACACTTACGATAATATCGAGCTTCGTGACTATAATAAAACCATGAGCACAATGCTCGAATACTTCACAAAGGAATATAACCGTAAAAAGCTGAACGAATATAAACCCCTCAACTTAAGCGAGGTCGAAAAAAAGATAGCTGAAAAGAACCGGTAGTGCCCAACGGAGATGTTATAAGCGGTGAGCACTGACTCCGCATCGCCCCTGTGGGGTAGCGAAGTGGCGCCACGACGCCATAGGAGCAACTCCAATACATTCTCCCATCTCTGTGTGCAAACCACTTAACAAATCTGTTTTAAAAGTTTTTGAGGGGGTGGGGGAACGACCTGCCTTCCCCACTCGTGGGGAAGGTGGCACGGCAAAGCCGTGACGGATGAGGTCAAAAGTTCCCCCAAAAAAGAAAAATCCCCATCGGGACTAAAAAGCACAAAAAAAGAAATAACCCTTGGCCGAAGACTTTCTTCACAGTCTGTTAACTCGGGCAAGGGTTATTTCACTTCACTCTTGGTATCTAACATCATCGATTTGACCTCTCTTTCTCCGGGATGGACGGGTAATTTTCCTTAAGTTACCCACGAATGAATCTTTACCCCTTCGTTCACGGCTTACTGAGATTTTTCCTTAACGGCTTGTGTGATAGAACCGAAACATCGGTAAGGTATCCGTTTTATTCTATATCAGTTCCGTTCCCCTATGGGGCTTGGTCTCACTTGTTCATTGGACCGTCCTCCTTGTGTCTATATATTACCACAGATCAAGGGCTTTTGCAATAGGCAAAATGTACAAAGTTCACATAAATATTTTATTTATTACGGAGAATTTGGCTATTATGCCCAATAAATATGTAAAAAGCTATTGACTATGCCGCTATTGTGTGATATGATGTATTTGTTAGGGTGTCAAAAAGTCCGCTGAATATCAGCGGACTTTCTATTTACATATCTGTTGCCACGATATCTACGATCTGACTTAAAGTACGGTACTGCGCTTCGGTGAGCTCCAGCTCGCCGTAGTTATGAGTGTAGGTATAATTGAGCTTGCCACTTGAGAGGTAGTAGATCTCCTCGTGCAGCTCCCCTGTGGGATAGTAGGTGTACTTACGGGTAGCGCTGAGAGTGCCGTCATCCCTATAAGAGGTGCGGGATGCTACGTTACCATCCGCATCATAGGTAAACTCCTTGCGGGAGCCGTCATCGTTAGTCACCGAGATAAGGTTGCCCGCCCCGTCATATTCGTTGACGTAGACCTCCTCGAAGTCGATGCCTATCCTCTGCACCACGTTACCGTGCTCATCGTAGATACGCTTGGTATCCACAGTCTTTTCGCCGTCCTTGTTGATATAAAGCTCGGAGGTAAGGTTTCCCCTCTCGTCATAGGTGTGCTCTATGGTGCGTATATGCTCGCCGCCCCCGTCCTTTTCATCCTCGCGGATGGCGCGGCCTTCGGCATCACGCTGAAAGAGAGTGGTCTTGACGGTATCGTCGGAATAGTAGGTGGTCAGCTCACAGATATCACCCTTGTCATCCCACTTAAGAGTGTAAAGGACTCTGTCCTCATGAGTAACCGTAGCCACAGAGCCCGCCTCATCGTATTTGATATCAGCGGTCTGCCCATCTACGTTGATGGCAGTCACGCGAGTGCCCTCGAAGGTGTACTTCTCAATAATAGAAACGTCGCCGCTATCGCCGTCGGTGCGGGTGTAGCCGGAGTAGACCCTTCTCTTCTCTGCCTTGTCGGCATTATCGGACGGTTCCTTTTCACTGAAACTGTCGGTGGTCGCGCCCTCTGCTTCAGAGCTGCCGTCGGTCTGTCCGTTATCTCCGTCTGCATCCTTTTTAGAAGAGCACGCCGCCAGAGCGAGGATGAGAGCAAATACTAAAAGTAAAGAAAGTAATTTCTTCATGCTTTTTCTCCTTTTTGAAAATTACGACTGCATTATATCACACCCAAAGCTTTTTTTCAATAAAAAAAGCCCTCTCGGGGCACACGATCGGTAAATAAAATGAAATGACCCTTGACTGAAGACCTTCTTTACGATCTTTAAGTTCAGTCAAGGGTCATTTCGCCGCACTCTTATTATCTAACATCATTTTAACCTCTCTTTCGAAAAATGGTGGGTATGTTATCGGAGACTACCCAAGTTTGTTCCCTTTTAAGATGAAGTTCGGCAGTTATCTGATTATCTCCTACTAAACGGCACCTTCACTATCTTCTTCTCGGCGATGATCCTATCCGTTGCTACTCCATATCATCAGCTGTCTTGCCGCTATCTTAAAGGGTGTTCGGTTTACTTGTACATTGGACCGTCCTCCTTGTGTCTATATATTACCATATTGCAAGGGCTTTTGCAATAGGCAAAGTGTACAAAGTTCACATAAATATTTTATTTATTACGTAGAATTTGGCTATTATGCCCAATAAATTTCCAAAAAGGTATTGACTCTTGCTTTTATATCTGCTATACTGTATATGTTGTGGTGCATAAAAAGCTCCGACGGGTCTCCGTCGGAGCTTTTTTACTTCAATTATTCACCCTTAAGGAAGGAGAACAGGCCGCCCTTCTTCTTTTCCTCGGTTGCGGGAGCCTCAGCCTTAGGAGCCTCGGGCTCTACGCGGCGAACCTCCTTGACCTCTGCTGCGGGAGTCTCTACGGGCTTGTCCTCGCGGCGGGGTCTGTCGCCGTCTCTGCGGGGACGGTCGCCGTCACGACGGGGTCTGTCACCATCGCGGCGGGGTCTATCACCGTCACGTCTGGGACGGTCGCCGTCGCGGCGCTCGCGGGGAGCGCGCTCCTTGGGCTCGTAGTCCGCATAAGCGAAGTCGGGGCCCTTAGCACCAACGCCAAGGTACTTAACGGTGAAGGTGTCACCGATCTTAACTACGTCCTCTACCTTCTCCACTCTGTGGTCAGCGAGCTTGGAGATATGGCAGAGCACTTCCTTACCGGGAGCGATCTCAACGAATGCACCGAACTCGGCGATCCTGGTAACTGTACCGGTATACTTACAGCCTACTTCGGGCTCGAATACGATAGCGTCGATGATCTCCTTAGCCTTGTACGCATCGTCGCGGTTAACGGCAAGGATGAATACGCTGCCGTCGTCCTCGATGTCGATCTTGGCGCCGGTGTCGGCAACGATCTTCTGGATGACCTTACCGCCGGTACCGATGACCTCACGGATCTTATCGGGATCTATCTTCATGGAGATCATCTTGGGAGCATACTCGCTTACCTCCTCACGAGGAGCGGGGATAGCCTTTAAGATATACTCGTCGATGATGTAGTCTCTACCCTTATGAGTAACCTCAAATGCCTCGCGGATGATCTCGGGGGTCAGACCGTCTATCTTTAAGTCCATCTGGATGGAGGTGATACCCTTCTTGGTACCTGCTACCTTGAAGTCCATATCGCCGTAGAAGTCCTCAAGACCCTGAATGTCTATCATAGTCATAAAGTCGGGGCCGTCGGTGATAAGACCGCAGGAGATACCTGCAACGGGAGCCTTGATCGGTACGCCCGCGTCCATAAGAGCCAGGGTAGAGCCGCAGACGGATGCCTGAGAGGTAGAGCCGTTAGAGGAAACTACCTCGGAAACAAGGCGGATAGCATAGGGGAACTCCTCAACGGAAGGAAGCACGGGGATAAGAGATCTCTCAGCCAGGGCTCCGTGGCCGATCTCACGGCGTCCGGGGCTGCGTGGGGGCTTCGCCTCACCTGTGGAGTAACCGGGCATATTGTAGTGGTGCATATTGCGCTTCTCGTCCTCGTCGTCGGTGCCGTCAAGGAGCTGAGCATCGCTCATGGGGCCCAGGGTAGCCACGGTCAGTACCTGAGTCTGACCACGGGTAAACAGACCCGATCCGTGTACGCGGGGCAGAAGTCCTACCTGAGCGTCAAGGGGTCTGATCTGGTCAAGTGCACGGCCGTCAACACGCTTGTGGTCAACTAACAGCCAGCGGCGTACTACCTTCTTCTGAATCTTATAGATGAGCTCGTCCATAATGGATGCGATCTCGGGATACTTCTCGCCGAAGGTGGCAACGATGTCGTCACAGATGGGAACCATCTTCGCGTCACGGACGGTCTTATCGTCGGTGTCGAGGGCCTCCATAACGGCTGCCTCACAGTGAGCGAAGACCTCGTCAAACATATCGTGGTCAAGCTCACCTGACTCGTAAGTAAACTTGGGCTTACCGACCTCTGCTACGATGGAGTCGATGAAGGTGCAGAGATTCTTACACTCCTCGTGTGCCATCATGATAGCGTCAAACATAACGTCATCCGCAACCTCGTTAGCGCCTGCCTCGATCATAACTACCTTCTCGTGGGAAGCGGCAACGGTGAGCTGAAGGTCGCTTATCTTTCTCTGCTCTGCGGTGGGGTTCATAACTATCTCGCCGTTACAAAGACCCATGTGCAGACCTGCGATAGGTCCGTTCCACGGAATATCGGAGATGGAAAGGGCGATGGACGCACCGATCATAGCCACTACCTCGGGCTCGCAGTCGGGGTCAACGCTCATAACGGTGAGAGAAAGGGATACGTCGTTACGTAAGTCCTTCGGGAAAAGGGGACGTACGGGACGGTCGATAACGCGGCTGGTAAGGATAGCCTTCTCACCGGGACGACCCTCACGGCGCAGATAACCGCCGGGGATCTTACCTACGGAGTACATCTTCTCCTCAAAGTCAACGGACAGGGGGAGGAAGTCGATACCGTCACGGGGCTTAGCGCTTGCGGTGGCACAGCAGAGCACGCAGGTGTCACCGTACTTTACCATTACGGAGCCGTTAGCAAGGCCTGCCAGCTTACCGTGCTCTACGGTAAGGGTTCTGCCTGCAAGCTCGTAGGTAAACGTCTTCATGTTTTCAAACATTTTGCTTTTTCCTTTCATTTTGTGGGAATATTTTTTCGCCCCGCTTTAGCACTTAAATACGGGTGCGCCGTCGGCACACACATATTTAACTGCTAAAGTGTTCAGGGCGTTTTTTACGCTGATAATTTGTACTTAATAATGCAAGTATGGGCTGTATGAGATCATACAGCCCTGATACTTACTATTACTTTCTGATGCCGAGCTTCTCGATGATAGCTCTGTAACGCTCGATGTCAACCTTCTGCAGGTAGCCGAGGAGGTTACGTCTGTGACCGACCATCTTAAGCATACCTCTGCGGGAGTGGTGGTCCTTCTTGTTGGTCTTTAAGTGCTCGGTGAGGGTATTGATCCTGCTGGTGAGGATCGCGATCTGCACCTCGGGAGAACCTGTGTCGCCCTCGTGGGTAGCATACGCCTCGATGATCGCCTGCTTTTCTGCCTTTGTCATGTCTTTCACCTCATGAAATATTATTTGTCACGTCAAACCGGGTCTCGGCGGGTGAAAAGTACGGTGAACGCACCTTTTGTCCGATGACTCAGTCCGCGTGCGGAGTTTATTATAACACACTCTCCCCAAAAAGTAAAGAGGAAACGCGTTATTTACATTTTGTTAACAAATTGCTCGAACATAGGATGATAGGTCTTATAGATACTCACGTGATTAGCCCCCTCCATAACAGCCATCCGTGTCACCCAATAGGTACAGTTGGCTACAGGGTCGTTAAGAGGGCCGAAAACGTACACGTAGTCATAGGTACAGCTCTGCTCGATAAGAGCGGCACACCGCACGGCATCCTCGCTGTGCAGGGCGAAATTCGCCAAATGCAGAAGATACTCACTCTCCATCTCCGCACAGGAGGCAGCGGCAAGGGCCTCCAATATATACGGTGCATTCTCGGAGGCGCAGGCACCCTCGGGAATACAGAGCACGGGGGTGTCCGGTGACATATAGGTCTTATATTCCGTGCCTCCCTTAAGGGTAGGAAGCGGAAGCACGCCGTAGGAGTCCTTCATGGTGGCAAAACCCATCGCCTCGGAAAGAGGAGCGATATAGAAGAGGCATCCGCCGCCTTCAAAAAGCGCGGCAGGCTCCTCCGCCTTTGCCGTCAGAGCGCTTGCGTATACCTTGGTGGCAAGAGCCATGACCTCGTCGGCAAACTCGCCCGTATAATCGGCACTTCTCACTCCGTCGGAATAATCGGTATACACAAGTCCGCAGGAGGTTATGACCGCATCTACGAACTGCTCCGAGTCGCCGTAGGTAAAGCCTGCGCCGTTCATCCCCTCGGCACTCTCAAGGAGCTTGTCCCAGGTCCAGGTACCTTCCTTTACCATAGAATAAAAGTCTATTCCCTTCTCGCTTGCCAGATGCTCGTTAAAGAACACTCCGTAGCCGTAGCCCGAGCTGACGCTGTCGCACATATAAGCGTAGGTTGCGCCAAGGTCGATAAACGCATCGGTCTTTACGTAGTAGTCGGCGTCCTTATTGATACCCTCGACCACAGACAGATCCTTTATGAGTCCCGAACGGGCAAACCTGCCTACGGAATACAGGGGAATAGCCAAAATGTCCGAATAAAACCTTCCCTCGGTCTTCGCTGCGGAAAGCTCGTTATATATCTTGTCCCAACTGCCCTGGGTGACGGCAACCGTAGCGTTATATTTCTTACCCACCGCCGCATTTCTCGCGGAAACAGCGGCGTCGTACATATATTGACCGCCCGAAAGGAAGGGGGAGGTATCCGTTGCCGTGATGACCACGGTAGCGCCCTCCATATCCTTCTCGGGAAGGGCGTTAAGAGCGGTGTACTCGGTCTTCGGCTCCTCACTCGGCGGTTCGGTCTCGGCAGGTGCAGTAGTGCCCGTAGGCCAGTCACCCACCGTATGCGACGAGGTGCAGGAGGTGAGCGGCAGGGTCAATATTAATAATAGGATCAGGTAACGTTTCATGCGTTAGTTCCTTTATAGCTCTGTGATAAAACCCATCAAAAAGTCCTTGTTCGAAAGGTTTGGGAGGTGCAGGAACCCTTTTGTGCCCCCTCTGTCGCCTTTCGGCGACATCTCCCCCGAAAGGGGGCGATGCACTCGGGTTCCTGCAATATTACTTACTGTACTTCGTGCCCTCGGCGGTGTCGATAAGGGTGATGCCTTTCGCAGTCAGCTCGGCGCGGATCTCGTCTGCGCGGGCGTAGTTCTTATCCTTCTTCGCCTGCGCTCTTTCCTCAATAAGGGCGACTATCCACGCGTCCTCTGCGGGCATCTCCTCCTTCTTGGGCTCCGCGGAGGCGTGACCGATAAGGTCGAGGGCCAGCACGCGGTCAAAGTCCTCGATAAGCGCACGCTTGGTGGCGGGGGTGGTCTTTGCCTTCAGAACGTCATAGAGCACGGTAACGGCGTTGGCGGTAGCCAGGTCGTTGTCAAGTGCGGCCACGAACTTGCCCTTTATCTCGTCAAAGACGGCCTTGTCTATCTCTCCCTCAGCCGTAGCGAAGGGTCTTATCTTTGCAATTAGCTTGTCGTAGGCAAGGGCGGCGTTGTCAAGGTTCTCATAGGAGAAAACAAGGCTCTTACGATAGTGACTGCCCAGGCAGAAGAAACGGTATGCCATAGGGTCGTAGCCCTTCTCCTCTAAAAGAGAAACGGTGAGGAACTCGCCCTTGCTCTTACTCATCTTGCCGGAATTTGTATTCAGGTGATGCACGTGGAACCAGTACTTGCACCAGTCGTGACCCAGGTAAGCCTCGCTCTGGGCTATCTCGTTGGTATGATGAGGGAAGGCGTTGTCGATACCGCCGCAGTGGATATCAAGATATTCGCCCAAATTCTTCATAGATATGCAGGAGCACTCGATGTGCCATCCGGGGTAGCCAACCCCCCAGGGGCTTTCCCACTTCAGCTCCTGATCGTCAAATTTGCTCTTGGTAAACCAGAGGACGAAGTCGGTCTTATTGCGCTTATTGTCATCCGCGTCCACACCCTCGCGCACGCCTACGGCTAAGTCCTCCTCGTTAAAGTCGTTGAAAACGTAGTAGGAAGGAAGCTTTGAGGTGTCAAAATACACGTTGCCCCCTGCAAGATATGCGTAGTCCTTCTCGATAAGAGAGGTGATAACGCTGATAAAATCGTCGATACAGCCCGTTGCGGGAGCAACGATGTCGGGACGCTTGATGTTTAACTTATCCGCGTCGGCAAAGAAGGCGTCAGTGTAGAACCTTGCGATGTCCATAACGCTCTTCTTCTCACGCTTTGCGCCCTTGAGCATCTTGTCTTCGCCCGTGTCCGCGTCACTTGAGAGATGTCCTACGTCGGTGATGTTCATCGCTCTCTTTACCTCATAGCCAGAGTAGGCCAGGTAACGCTCTAAGATATCCTCCATAATATAGGTGCGCAAATTGCCTATGTGAGCATAGTGATATACCGTAGGGCCGCAGGTGTACATAGTCACCTTGCCCGCCTCGTGAGGGATAAACTCTTCTTTTGTTCTCGTAGCGCTGTTATATATCTTCATTTTCCTTCAAGCTCCGTTATCTTATTCTGTAGCTCTATTATCTGTTCCTTAAGTTTATTTAATTCCTGAACAACAGGGTCGGGGATATGCACCTGGTCGAGGTCCTCTACCTTCTGGTTGTTGACACGCACCACCTTGGCGGGGACGCCTACGGCGGTGGAGTTCTCGGGTATCTCGTTTAAGACCACCGCGCCTGCGGCTATCTTGGTATTGCTTCCCACAGGGAAGGGGCCCAGCACCTTTGCGCCTGCGCCTACCATCACGTTATCGCCTAAAGTGGGGTGACGCTTACCCACGTGCTTACCCGTACCTCCCAGGGTCACGCCCTGATATATGGTGCAGTTGTCGCCGATCTCGGCGGTCTCACCTATGACCACTCCGCTTCCGTGGTCGATGAAAAGACCCTTGCCGATGGTAGCGCCGGGATGTATCTCGATACCGGTAAGGAAGCGGGCTGTCTGAGAGAGCAGCCGCGCCGCCAGGTAGTGATCGTTATTATATAATTTGTGGGCGATACGGTACGCCATCATAGCGTGCAAGCCCGAGTAGGAGAGCAGCACCTCCACGTCGCTCTTTGCCGCAGGGTCGCGCTCACGGATGACGTCGATGTCCTCTTTTACGCTTTTTACGTAGTCCTTCACGCCACCCAACGGGTCTTTTCTCATATAGACCCTGCGGGCGTGAGCTAATCTTGATTTAAATTCTTTTTTGGTCATATCGTTACATATAATCCTTTCAGCCCTTCCCACCATAGGGTGGGCATTCAAACCCGAACTCCGTTTTGGAAATGCGGATTTCCGCTCATCCTTCGTTAAAATACTCGGAAATACATATAGTATTTCCTGCGTTTTGTGCCTAGGCTGAACAAAAATCCGCTCTTTCCAAAATCTTCGACCGCAAAGCGAGGA
>JAZQCR010000107.1:0-6783 GCA_045546375.1 Eubacteriales bacterium
TATATGTCGAGCGGCACCCTTGACATCGATGCGGAGGGAGACGGCATCAGCGCCTCTGCCTACGGACAGATAGAGGGCGGCGAGATCACGATACTTGCAGGCGGTGGCAGTGAAAACGGCGACAAGACCCACTCGGAAAACTACGGCGGTTTCCCCGGCGGCGGTCCGGGTGGTGGTCCCGGCGGCATGGGTGGACCCGGTGGCGGCAGGCGGAATGCGCAGGAACAGACTACGGCTACCATCACCTCCACCACCGACGAGAGCACCAGCATGAAGGGTATAAAGACAGGTAACAGTCTGCTAATCTCGGGCGGTAACTTCAACATAAACTCTGCGGATGACGGACTGCACTCGGATCTCTCTATGGTAATAAACGGAGGGGACTTCAATATTGCTTCGGGTGATGACGGTGTACACGCGGAAGAGACCCTTGAGGTAACCGACTGCCATATGACCATCACCGAATGCTACGAGGGCCTTGAGGCACTGCACATAAAGGTCAGCGGCGGCGATATAGACCTTACTGCCACCGATGACGGACTAAATGCCGCAGGGGGCACAGATCAATCGGGCATGGGCGGACGTGACGACGGCAACTTCGGCGGTCGAGGCCCCGGCGGTATGGGAGGCGGTATGTCTGCAGGTAACGGAAGTATAGTCATCTCGGGAGGTAAGCTGCATATCAATTCCTCAGGAGACGGCATAGACGCCAACGGAACTCTTGAGATAAGCGGCGGCCACACTGTAGTGGTAGGCCCCACACAGGGTGACACGGCGACCCTTGACTATGACAAGAGTGCCATCATCTCGGGCGGTACCTTCATCGGCACGGGCGCCGCGGGTATGGCGCAGACCTTCAGCGGCTCGGAGAATCAAGGCGTTATCGCCGTCAGCGTTGGCAATCAGAGCGCGGGAACAGAGATACTCCTTACCGACAAGAACGGTAACGAGATCATCTCCTACGCCCCCGAGCTTAACTACGCGGTAGTCATCCTCTCCTCCCCCGATATAGCAAAGGGAGAGAGCTACACCATCACCGTGGGCGAGCAAAGCGCGGATTTTGAGGCGGAATGACTAAGTAAAGGGACCTTTTTGTAAAAAGGTCCCTTTTATTACTAACGAAACATCAGGTGCACGTTCTCTCGGCATCGTGTTATCCTGAGCACGAAATGAAACGAGCGCGTCGTAGGGACCGCTTCCATAGCACTAAACCATCCACGGCTGCCTTCATAGATCCCGCAACTTCGTTGCGCCCTACGGGTTCGACTTCGCGCATCCGCGCTCCGCTCAGGATGACAGGTCTGTGCTGACCGATAGTAGTATTCTCGATATTATAATAGGTGCGCGCTACCGCGACAGCAAAAAGCACCTGCAAGCAGGTGCTTTTGTCAATCCATATTTTCGTCTATAAATTCTATCAGAGGCTTTCTGCGGACGCTGTCACGGTTTGCTTTGTACCATTCATAAGACTGCCGCAGTCCCTCGGAAAGGGGTTTAGTATCCTTTAGCAGTTCCTCTTGCCTCGATGTGTCGAGGACATAACCGTAATTTAAGAAGGGGAAATAACTGCGCTGTGGGATATCCGAGTAAACGCTTTTGAATGTCGGCTCCTTGCCTACCGCCTGATAGCACAGGGTAACCCATTCGCGCACAGTAACAGTTTCACAGTTTCCCACATTGAATATATGTTCCTTCGGCTTTTTCTCAAGTAGTATCTCCATAAAACGGCAAAGATCCTCGATATCGAAAAACTGTAGCGGCATCGACCCGTCCTCAGGCAGATAAAAGGAACGGTCACCTTCGGCGCAGTCAAAGACAAAAGCCTCACGGTACAGGTTATTCATCTCTCCGTACAAGTAAGGCGGACGAAGGATATAAGCGTCGGGTACGCGCGAAAGAAGGTGCTCCTCCGCCTCGATCTTATTCGTTCCGTAATCTCCCCAATAAGCGTTCCTACCGACGGGATCGCCTTCGGAAAAGGGCTGGGCACCCGTTTCGGGATATACTGCACTGGAGCTGACTAAAATATATCTGTCAAATCCGCCCAAGGCATCGAGAAGTCCGCTCACATCCTCCTTGGTGTAAGAAGTGATATCTAGAACGGCATCAAAATGATAGCCTCTCAAGGTATCCTGCAGATCATGACGGTCGCATTCGATCAAATGAACTCCCTCTGCCTGTGCCTTGGTATTCCGATTAAGCACGTAGACCTCGTGGCCTCGGCGGACAAAATATTCAGCGGTATACCTGCTGACAAAGACCGTTCCGCCCGTAACTAACAACTTCATTTTTTATCCTTCTTTCTTTAAAATATGCACTAAAAGCACCTGCAAGCAGGTGCTTTTAGTTATGCAAGTATTAAGTGTACGCTTTCGCGGGGTTTCAGGGTCAGGGTGAGGGTGTCGCCGTCGTGAGGAGTGCGCACGCCGTGTTCGCTATCCCAGATTTCCACCACCTTCGCGCGGACGGTGGTGGTGAGAGCCGTCTCGCCCTCGTTCGAGAGAAATACCACGTCAACGCCGTATTTGCGTACGTGGGTCATACGCAGATGCTCGCATGAGTCGATCTTAAGTATAGTCTTGCTTGTCGCGCATACGTCAGCGAGATATTTCTGCTCGTCCCCGTAGTCGCGCCAGTCGATGACGGTGCCGCCTGCCGCCTTGAAGGCATCAAGGAATGCGGTGGTCTTCGCATCATAGTCACGCTCCACGATGATAACGCGGTACGCCTGATCTGCTATCTTGGCGCATCCGTCCTCCAGGGTGATCTGATCCACCAGCGCCTTCTCAAGGTAGTTAAACTCTACCTGATTCTCATAAAGGACTCGGACGGGCACATCGGGCAGGAAGCGCTCAAGGCACAAGACTGCAATATCGGTGATATTTACGCTGTCGGTGTTAATGGAACAGCAACGCTTCACGTAATCGGAGATCTCCTTGTATTCGTCCCAGAATACGCTGTTCATACCTACCTCGGGGGGACGCTCATCCTTGCGCTTATCACGCAGAGAATAGTAGAACGCGTGAGGGATGATGAGGTTACATCCGCGGGAGAAGAGCCAGTCGATATACCACTTCATATCCGCGCGCTCGAAGGCGTAGTGATCGTCCTTATGACCGCAGACGCCAAAGCACTCGTTGCCGTTACGTCGCTTGCCTGCGTGACGTGCGGCGTCAGAGGCACACTTACCCATAGTGCTGTGTCCCCCACGGACGTTAGAGGGCTCGCCGGGATAGAGATACCACCAGACGATGTCCTGACAGGGTATGCCAAAGTGGGAAAGGAGGTGGATGTCCGAGCTACTCTCGGGGTGACCCGTGAGCACGATGCCGTGGCTCTCGCACCACTCTGCAATCTGTCCGTAATAGTTATTATTCATCCGCTCGAAGATGATGTCGTGGAAGTCGCGGTTAGCCTCAGCCGCCCTTCCCTCTCCGCCCACAAATAGGGCGGGAAGGTCGCTCTCGTCATAGCCCCTTGCCTTGAAATCGCAAAGGAAGTCGCGAGTCCAGGGGATAAGGCCGCCTACGCCGCCTCTGCCGTGGAGGCTGGGCTCGTCTGTGAATATAGCGATGATAGTATCGCCGAAATGCTCGGAAAGAGCATCATAATACTTCTGATGGGTAAGACGAATAAAGGTAGCTACCGCCTGGGGATTCAAGAGGTCTGCGGCGCGGGGTGCACCGGGGTCGCAGTCGTCCTGCCCGTAGTAAACGCCGCGGATAACGCCGTAGGTAGGCGCCATAATGAAGTAGCGGGGCTTGCCGTCGTACTCCACCTCTGCTATAAGCTCCTCGCCCTCATTTAGGTCGGGGGAGTCGCACATTTTAAGTCCCTTTGCCACGTAGTCGGGGTCCTCCGCCACTACCTGTCCGCCGCAAGCGCCCGAAGGGTACATAGCTTCATCATAGAGAATTACCTTCATACCAAGGCTCTTTGCCAGCTCTACCGCATATTGCACGAAGTGAAGCCACCTTTCGCCCATATACTCGATCTCGGGGTCGAGTCCAAGGCGGGGATGGATAACGAAGCCGTCTACGCCCTTTTCCTTGAAGGCGTGTATCTGGCGGGAAAGCTCCTCCTCGGTGAGAGTATCGTTCCAAAACCAAAAGGGCATGGGAGAGAACTCGGGTGAGGGATTCTCAAACTCGTATATTAGCCTCTCAAGGCCTTCTTTTCTTAATTCGTTCATTATCAGTGCCTCCACGGTGGGTTATATCACCATTTTATATTATAGTAGCGTAAAAAGCAAGCGTTATCGTAAAAAAAGCAAATGACTTCGGTCATTTGCTCTTTTTCATTATATGATAATAGATAGGCAGACCCATAAGCGGGAACAGCATAGCTACCAGGATGCCCGCCTTCATAGCAAGCTGCTCGGGTGAGAGGCTCATATCGGCCGCCAAGCTACGCGCCACAGGGTTTGCCATAAGTGTATCGGTGACAAGCCCCACAAGCTGAGGTCCTACCGATGCGCCCAGGTCACCGCCTGCCGCCATCATAGCGAAGATGAATACTCCTCCCTCGGGGAATCGGTCGGAAGAAACAATAAGATTGCCCGGCCACAGCATAGCGGTGCAAAAACCGGTCAGCGCGCAGGCTATAAGTCCTATAAAGGGAATGGGCGACAGCGCGGCAGTAAGGTAACAAAGGGTAGCACCTACGCCGCCGAAAAACAGCACCTTACCTATATTCCGTCCGTACTTAGCATACATACTGCGTCCGAGGCCCAGAAAAAGCGCAAACATGGCCACACCGAAGATGTCCCCCCACACCTTGGGGATGCACAGCGCCTGCTCCAGATAGCCCGAGCTCCACTGGGACATGGTACACTCCGCCGCACCGCCGAAGAAGATGGCGAAAACGCACATCCACAAGGTCTTATTTTTAAGATACTTCACAACGCCCGAGGTCTTTTCCTCAGTCTTCATCTCAGGTATCTCGCACCCGAAGAACAGCACTGATGCCGTAAGGGGAACCAAGGAGAAGCAGAGCGCCAGCACCTGCCACGCCTCACCACCAAAGGCGAAAAGAAAGAGCGTACTGACGGTGATAAAGCCTACCACACCCCAGGCGTAGACAGAATGCAGCTTGCTCATCTCGCGGTCGGGATCTTTAGCGGGGATAGCGGCGATGACGGGGCTGATAAGCACCTCGACGAGGCCGCCCGCCGCGGCAAAGACCACCGTGCCCAGGGCAAGACCCACGTATTCGTTTCCGCTGAACAGCAAGGGCGAGCAGGCATAAAATATAAGTCCGCAAAAGGCGATGATGGGGGTCACTCGCACGGTAAGCGGTATATTGAACTTATGTGAAAAAAAGGAAAATACCAGGTCGATAAGAAGCTGTGTAACAAAATTGATAAGCACCAACAGCCCGAGAAGCGAATAAGAGATCCCGTACAGCTCTCGGAAGGTAAGGAAGAGCACGGGGGACATATGCCCCACTACGGACATAGAAAGATTGGTGGTGTAGCACGCCGCCTTTAAACGTGTGTAATTGTTTCTCATTTTTTAAACCTTCTGTTTGCAAAGTCGCACCGTTTGCACAGTGACTCGGTTATATTTCTCTTTTTAAAGGACTCTGCAAGGGCTTTTGCCCTTTGCGAATCCAATATATCGGTGATAGAGTCGGTAAAGATATTACCCAAAGTAATGACTCCGTCAGCATCAAGACAGCAGGGCACCACGGTGCCGTCAGAGAGTATGCCTATCTGATCCCGAAGTCCGTAGCAGGAGTGATCCGCGCCGCACTCAGCCGCTTCTTTATCCGGCCACTCAAAGCGTTCTCCCCACTCTAAAAATACGTATTCACACAGCTTGTAGCCGCTGTACAGCTCCTGCCACTCACCGGGGAAATGCCCGTGCATTCTCTCTAAAATATAAGGATTCAGGCTGTCCTCTCCCCCAGCGTTCCAAAGACGCATCACGGCGATGACACCGACCTTTGCCGCGCTTTTACAAAAGTCAAAGCAAGAGTCAAGGTACCCGTCAACGGTCATATCCATCACGTTTACCTCGTATGCGTGCAAAGAGATGCTCACCTTATAGAGCCCCCTGTGGGTAAGCAGCTCCCCTCCCCGTTCTCTTATGAGCGAACCGTTGGTGGTGAGCACCGCCTTAAGTCCCGCCTCTGCCGCAATATCTATAAACGAACACAGCTCGGGATGCAAAAGAGGCTCACCCATCAAGTGAAAATACAGGTAATCGGTAACAGGCTCCACCTCATTGACGCAACGGCGGAACTCCCCCTCGCTCATATATCGAACGGGCCTTCGCGTACCGTGACAAAAGGAACAGGCCAGGTTACAGTCATTTGTTATCTCTAAATACGTTTTCCTCTTCACAACGAGTGTATTCTAACACAAAATAATTCAAAAGTAAATAACCAAAGGTTGATTTTTCAGCCAACGTATGATATAATACACAAAAAACGTTTAGAGGCATTAATGGATTCACTTATCGCACTTCTTATCATTCCTGTAACCCTATTAATTATTATATTTGCCGTAAAATACACCGCTTGTGTACTTGACTATATCTCGGAAAGGCGCTCCCTGATGAGAAAGATCAAGAATTCCGATGAAAACTCAAAACAACATTGGAAAAAGCGCTTAAGATGGGAGAGTTATCTCCTCATACCCTTCGTAGGCCGTTATATGCGCGACAACGCGTTCATAAAAAACGCCAGCAGTCACAGAAAAAGATATTAAAGCAAAAGACGCCGTGAACGGCGTCTTTTTTAAGCCGAGGGGAGTCGAACCCGCGACGCTTTTCGCTGAAA
>JAZQCR010000108.1:0-9988 GCA_045546375.1 Eubacteriales bacterium
AGACCAGCTGAAGGTGTAACGAGTCAAGTACATCGTATCAGTACTGTCAATTACACCGTTTCCGTCTACGTCGCCGGCAACCAACAGGTTGGTAGCGGCAGCGTAAGAGTCTTCAGACCAGCTGAAGGTGTAACGAGTCAGATACATCGTGTCAGTACTGTCAATTGCACCGTTTCCGTCTACGTCACCCCAAAGGATCTCAGGCTCAACCGCGGTAACCTCGAAGGACTGCTCAGAGGCGTAGCCGGAGTAGATCTCGTCGGTGATGTCCTCATTTGCGATATTAACTGCCTGAACAAGGTCAACCTTAACGGTAACGATGTCCTCAGCGGTCATATCCTTATCTGCGATGAGGACAAGGTCAACTATCTGATAGCCGTCCTCGGGATCGATATCTGCGCCGCCCATAGCAGCGTTCAGAACGACTCTGCCGTCAGCGTACGCAGCGGTGTAGCCATCGAAGGGAGTGCCGGAAACGTCGATACCCTTGAGGGTAGCGTCGCCGGTAACGGTCACGTCGAAGGTAACGCCAACCAGAGCGCCGTTGTCAAGCATAACGGAAACGCGGATCTCGTCGCCTGCCTTAATGTCGGGGGAGATAGCGGGAGCAGCAACCAGAGTGAATGCATCGGAGATAATGTCGCCGCACTCGCACTCTGCAGTGCCCTGAGCGATAGCAACGTACTTGTGTACGTGAGAGGTCTTAGCGTAAACGTCCATGTTATCGAAGATCTCGGTAACAACATTTTCGTCAGCATCAACCCAAGCCTCAAAGTTCTCGATCTCTGCGCCTGCGTACAGGTCAGCAGGATTTGCGAGCTTGCCGCGAACTACATTGTCATGAGAAACTCTATGAGTATACTTGCCGGTGTAGAGCCAGTTGCCATCCTCGTCGTAGAAACGAACGGTGGGTTCATAAGCGCCCATGAACATATATGCCTCATAGGTAGCCTCGCCGGAAGCATCAACAGAAGAGGTGCATCTCGTATCCCTAGAGCAGTCAAGAGCAAAGTACTGCATTCTGTTGATCAACCACTGATCATTCCAAGTATTACCGGTGATAACGTTACAGCCTAAGTAAACGAATCTCCAGCTTTCGTCAGTTACGTAGTCGGTGAGCCCCTTAGTCGAGCCGTGCTGAATCATAAAGTAGCAGTTGTTGGAAACATTGCCGTTTGCCTCACCGAAGATGTCACCGATAAGCACGGGGTTTTCTTCAGAAGCGCCGGTAATCTTGATCATCACGGTAACTCCGGGATATCCTGCATCTAAAGTAGTATCGGTATCCCACAAAACGTGCTGTTCACCAACCTTACCGGAAACAGAATCGGTGGTGTAGGGCATTTCTCCGGTAGCAACGGGAGTGGTAGCGTAAACGATGGTTACGGTCATATCCTCGGTAACAACAGAGGTATCCTTATCCCAACCGCTGAAGGTGTACCAGTAGAACTCGTCTGCCTTACCGTTGTAGTTACCCTTAACGGAGGTGGTAACACCATCGCCGGTTGCAACGATCTTCTCGGAGAGAACGGTGCCGTCCTTGTCAACGAAGGTCACATCGAACCACTCCTCAACAAGGGAAGCGTCAAACTGTGCGTAAACCTTGATGTCGCCCTGAACGTTGGTCAGGTCAGCAGGTACGTAAGAAACCTCACCGGTCTCCTCGTTAACAGACTCAACACCCCAGAAGGTGAATGCGTACTTGTAGCCGCCGCCCATCTCTTCATTATATGCATCGGTGGGCTTGGTGGGGATCACTGCGTATGCAGCGTCGGTGCTGCGTACAACGGTCTCGGTGTAGATGACCTTGTCATCGTGACCGACGTAGGTTACCTCGAAGGTAACGTCAACGTGCTCGTATACTGCGTAGAAGGTGGTAGCCTCAGTGATCTGATAGGTAGCTACGTCTACGATCTCGCCGCCCTCGGTGAGAGCCCAGCCCTTGAATACAAAGTAGCCGGTAGCGTCCTCTGCCTTGGTGGGATCCTCGGTGGGAGCGATAGCGAAGTCCTTCTCAAAGACCTTCTGAGTCTCGCCGTACTGAGTCTCGCCGTCCATGAAGACTACGTCATACTGAGTGGTCTTCTCGATAGCGTTGAAGGAGGAATATACCCTCATAGGCTTGTAAGGTGCGCCAACAACGGTATTACCGTTAACAGGAGCATCTACCCAGCCTGCAAACTCGTATACGAACTGATCGTCAGCAGCCTTGGTGGGTGTTTCTCCGGTGTAGAGGTCATCAGCATTAGACAACTCAATAAGGTGAGCGTCGTCACCGGAAGTGTCTTTGTTAGAAGAAGCAGTAACCTGCGCCAGCTCGGTCTCGCCATCCATATAGATAACGTCAGCAGAATAGGGACCAACATATACAGCGTGATAAGTCAGCATAGGAACGCTGGTGGTATCTCCCTCTGCAGGAGTAAATACCATATCACCACCACGGGAAGAACCGGGATCACTAATAGTGAACTTGGTTATTTTCTGAATGTTACCTGAGCCCCACTGTACCTTGTGAGCACCTATTTGCAGAGCATAGATTCCATCTTTGGTAATAACACCGAACGTGGGGTTCTCCACACCATTTGCAACTTCTGCATCGGTAGGCATGTTACCACTTCCGTTAGAGCCTATGCCGTTAACGTTGGTCTCAATGCCGCCTATCTGCAGTTTGCCTCCGTTCAGTCCCTTAACTTCGAATACTAAAGTAATGCAAGTCTGTGCAGAACTGGGAATGTACTCGGAAGAAATAAAGGTTACCTTCTCGTTATAGGGGTATGTACCGTAATCGTAGAAGCCCTCGCGCTTAGCGTTAACATTAACGGTAGCAGTGGAGGTCTTTACGAAGATGTCAGTTCCCTCAGCGGTCTTGGAGGTACCGGTAACGGTTATAGTATAGTCGCCTCCAAAGGCTTCGGGATTAACTGTAAGAGCTACATTTGCGATAGTGCCGTCCTCTGCAACAACAGAGTAAGGAACGGTGAGAACGCCCTTTACAGCATCCTTATGGGAGAATACTGCAGGATCGAAGGTGAGCTCAACAGTACCGCTTGCGATTCCATACTCGTTCGCATCCAGCTTAACGGTAACATTGGTGGAGGTGCCGCCTACTGCTACATCGGTAACGGTACCGGTATAGTTGACAGCCTCAGCTGTGAAGGAAGCGTAAACGGTCTGAGAGTAGTAAACAGCATTGTCTGCTACGGGGTTGCCCTCAGCATCTACCCAACCTGCGAAGAAATACTCTGTGCCGTCCTCATCAGCAGGTTTTGTAGGAGCAGCTGCTCCGCTCTTAGCAAAGATTTCATCAACTGTGATGAGCTTGCCGATAGCGGTGCTGAAACGAGTATCGGTTACGTTGGTATATGCGTTAGTGTAGGAAGCGATCTCCGAACCGTCAGCATTTACGAACTTAACGGTGGGGGTCAGGTTGTTCTGAACTACACCGAGAACCTGAACGGTAGCATTCTCGTTGGTGTTCTCACCTGCGCCGCTCTGGAAGAAATCAAGCTTTCTGAAGCCGTGGATCTTGTTGTTATCCAGGCAGTTGTAGTTGATATTGATATAGTAGTAACCGCTTTCTGCAAATACTGCAGTGTATGCGCCACTATTGTTTACCCAGTTACCGTGCCAATCGCTGGATGCATGGGTAGTGCCGTTAGCCTGGATATACTCTACGCAAAGTCTGGTAGCGGTGATAGGATCTTCAACGCCGTCAAGCTTTACGATAAGGGTAGCGCCGATACCTGCCTCAGCAAAGTTTAACTCGCCGCCCCAGATCTTCTGCTGACCGGGTGCGGTAACAGTGCCGTCCTCAGCGACCTGAGTCTTATTAAGGGAAATAACGTCGCCTGCAACGAAGGAACCTGCCTGCTGAGTAGAGGTGTAAGAAGCAACTGCGTCTACGTATGTAGCAACTACTTTACCCTTAGCGGAGGTAGCCTCTGCAGAAAGAGTGAAGGTGTACTCGCCGGTAGCGGCAAGATCCTTAACTTTAAGAGTGATAGTACCGATAGTGCCATCCTCAGCGATCTTGGTGTACTCGATAACGTTATTCTTGCAAGAGAATGCGTCAGTATCAAAGGATACGGTAACCTTACCCTGAGAAGCTATGGCAGGATCGTCAACCTTAACGGTAACGGTAGCCTCCTCGCCGATCTCGGAAACGGTAGCGGAATAGGTAACCATATCGCGCTCACCGTAAACGGCCGTCAGTTTAACAGTGCCGAGAATGTAATCGTCGATAGCGTACTCGTTGCCGTTAGCGTCAACGTACTTGTCAATGCCGTAGCCTAAGGGAGCGTTGCCGTTACCAACGTAGATGTCGGAAACGGAAGTGATCTTGTTCCAGTGTCCTATCCAGGTGCCTGTCCAGGTGGTATCAAATACGGCATTTGTTTCGCCTATACCAAGCAGACTTCCGTCAGCGTCACGAACATACGCCGAACCTGCGGGAGCATCATTTTCGCAGATTCCGACAACAGTGAGAGTGATATCCTCGCTCACAGTCATAGGATATACTGCGTTGTTCTGGCTATTATAACTAGCACTCTGTGCGAAGAACGTCAGCGACTTGAGGCACGTCTGTCCTATAACGGGAGGTGTTTCATACCACGTGGCCTTGCCGTTGGGCGTGTCATAGAGCGCGCCCTGCAGCGACATACCGTACATATAGTATCCGTTCTCCTTAACGATATAACCGTTAGCACTGGAGTTAACCCAACAACCGTCATTACCGGGGAATAAAGTCTTCAGCTCGGTTACGGTCACAGTCTCCATAACGGGCGCACCGGTCTCGTCAAAGACAAGCTCGCCTGCCTCGTCAACCTTCTGCTGCTGCTTCTCAACCTCAACGGGATGCGTCATAACGGGAGCAACACCGAGAATGTTGGCAGTCTCACCCTCTTTTAATCCTTCTACCTTGAAGATAACACCTACGCTCTTCGTGTTGGCGTTAGTCAGATAATACGGCTCTGCGAGCATATTAGCCTGGGTTCCGAATGTGGTAGAAATTGGATTCTCAAACTTGGTAGAGGAAACTACCGCGTCTGCAGGATACTCGTATCCGCCGTAAATAGCAGTGAGGGTATCGCTGAGGATAGGCAGAGTCTTGTTGCCTGCTGCGTCAGCCCAACCTAACAGAGTCTGCCCAGCGGGTGCGTTAGCTACAACGCCCTCGGGGGGAGTCAGCTTGGAGAACTTCCAACAGGAATTTGCCCATCCAACATTGGACATGTTAACGTTAGTCACAACAGAGGTAGTGGCTGCGCCTTCGCCCAGAACGGTGCCGTCTGCGTCATTCCACTGTACGCTGCTTGCGGAGAGGTCTACCTCACCCTCAATAATGCCCATGAGAGCAATATCAAAGTTGCCGTCTACGTGGGTTTGGGTAGCGTCATAGGTCTCTGCTTCGCAAGCCTTGATCTTAAAGTTGGTAAAGGATGCAAGCAGACCGTTCTCGCTCTTGTAATTCCAAGCCAGAGAATCGTTCAGCGGAACATACAGGAGATAGTCGCCATCTGCATCAATGCGGAATCCGTTGTTCTGCAGATTTCCACCACCGGTGCTTCCGGAATAAAAACTACTTCCGTCAGCCGTTTTGAAATCAAACACGCCACCGTACAGATATACAGGCTTAAACAGATTCTTAACGTTGAACCAGAAGGTGATGCCGGGTGCGCCTCCTTCCGTCGTGCAATTGTAAGTACCTGCGTACAGGGATGTGTGCTTATTGGTAACCTGAACGTACGTAGGATTTACGTTTAGGAATTCCCCAGCAGTCGCATCCGCAGCTATACCGACAAAGGTCAGGGTAGAGACTACCATGATCAATGCCAGAAACGCAGATAAGAGTCTTCTTGTTTTCATGTGTTCCTCCATAAAATTTTGTGCTTTTGCACAATTATTGATAGTAATATTTTACTACTAATGTTAGTTTTTTTCAATAGCGAAAAACCCCGTTAGTGCATTTTTGTACACATTTACAATTAAATCATCCGCATTTTTTGCATTTTGCACAATTTTCTTGCAATTTGCACAAAACAAAACACTATATATTGTGTATCAGATGCATTTTTTCGGTGATCAACGTTAACAAAACGACTTTCTATAGGTGATTTTGTACAAATCAATTCGACAATTTTATAAAAATCATCTATAGATGAGTTACCCTCTCCGCCATACGACCCGCGGCAGCGCATCCGGTCTCTTTTCTCTAAAATAACATGAGGCACCCTTCAAAGGGTGCCTCATGTGCTTTTCTATATATTATCGGCGAGCTCCGCCTCTGCATTTGCCATAAGCTTCTTTTCCAGCTCCAGAGCGGTATTGTAGCCCATGCGCTTCTGACGGTGGTCCATGGCGGCGGTCTCCATGATGATGGCCAGGTTACGGCCGGGCTTGACAGGTATGGTGAGGGAGGGTATCTTCAGCCCCATAAGCTCGGTGTACTCGGTATCCATGCCCAGGCGCTCGTACTGCTTGCCCTGTACCCAGTTTTCAAGCTTCACTATAAGGTCGACCTTCTCGGTCTCCTTGACCGCTCCGATACCGAAGATGCGCCTGACGTCCACGATGCCGATACCGCGAAGCTCGATATAGTGCTTGATAAGGCTGGGGGCAGATCCCACCAGGGTCCTGTCCGAAACGCGCTTTATCTCCACGGCGTCGTCAGCGATAAGACGGTGGCCGCGCTTTACCAGCTCGATGGCCGCCTCGCTCTTTCCTACGCCCGAATCGCCCATAATGAGTATACCCTCGCCGTATACCTCGACCAGCACTCCGTGAACGGTGGTGCGGGGGGCTAAGGCAACCGTGAGCTTGCTTACCACGGCGGCGTCAAGGGCGGAGGTGGCTCTGGGTGAGCGAAGCAAAGGTATATCGTACAGCTCCGCCGCCTCTAAAAAGGCAGGGTCGGGCTCCATGTTCCTGGCAAAGATGACGCACACGGGACGGTGGCTCATATAGTCAAAGATGCGTCCGCGTCGGGTCACCTCGTCAAGCTCGTTTAAATAACTGTACTCAACCAGACCCATGATCTGCACTCTGGCAGGGTCGAAAAGATCTAAGTAGCCCGCCAGGGGAAGACCCGGTCTCGTTATATCCGAACGGACTACCTGCACCTCTTCCTCGGGCATATAAAGCTCCTCGAGAGACAGCTCGTCTATGAGCTCGCGCAGCTTTATGGCGTACTCCTCTACGTTATGTCCGGCCATTATTCAAACCTCATTTCATAGTAGTCTCCTGCGCGCTTAAAGCCGTAGGCTTCTATGGCAGGGTGGTCACCGTAGGCGGCGATGCGCAAAAGGGTGGGGTCGTAGGTCTCTCTGATAAAAGAGACACTCCGCTTGAAGAGCCCTTGCCTGCGCCGCTCGGGCAGTATCCCTATCTTGTCAACGGTGACGGTGAGCCCCTCGTTCTTTAAGGCGAAAAAGCCCGCCGCGCCGCCGTTATATATAAGGTAGTATTCCGCGCCTGCCTCGCTGTCGTAGCGCACGTCACGCTCGATGGTCTCGAGGTACTCTGCGGCATCCGACATCACCTCGGGGGCGATGACACGTTCCATCTCGGCTACTGCCAATATTTCCTCTTTGGTTTCCATTTCGATAAATTCCATACCTATATAATACCGCCTTTGGGTGAAAATGTCAAGGGAAGGCCGGCGCCTTCGGCGCAGTGACATATCGCCTGTCGGCGATGTGATATACACCTTCGGCGTGTGATATATTTGCCTTCGGCAAATGTGATATATCCGCTTCGCGGATGTTTTGCCCCCTCCGTCGTGGCGCCTATGGCGCAGTGATATATCGCCTGTCGGCGATGTGATATACACCTTCAGTGTGTGATATATTTGCCTTCGGCAAATGTGATATATCCGCTACGCAGATGTTTTGCCCCCTCCGTCACGGCTGCGCCGCGCCACCTCCCCCGACGGTGGAGGTGCGGTAGACAGAGATATAATAATATCTCCGTCGCAAGTAATTCTTCCCTGTTCAAAGGTTTTGGGAAGGGGCGTTGGGGAACCTTTTTGCAAAAAGGTTCCCCCACTTAATACCTCATTTCAGCTTTTCGTATTCGCCTACAGCCAGTCTGTCACAGCGTTCGTTATAGGGGTGGCCCGCGTGGCCCTTGACCCAGACAAATTCCACGGTATGCTTACGGAGGAGCTCCAGCAGTTCCTCCCACAGCTCGGGATTAAGCGCGGGCTTGCCGTCCCCCTTACGCCAGCCCTTGGCGCGCCAGGATTCCGCCCAACCCTTAGTGATGCCGTCCACCACGTACTTGGAGTCGGAGGTGAGGGTCACGGAGCATGGCTCCTTCAGCGCCTTCAGCGCCTCTATTACGGCGGTGAGCTCCATTCGGTTATTGGTAGTCTGCGCCTGAGCGCCCGAGAGCTCCTTTTCTATACCCTTGTAGACGATGACCGCGCCCCAGCCACCCGCGCCCGGGTTGCCGCTGCAGGCACCGTCCGTGTAAATATCAACGTGCTTCATACCCCTATTATATAGTAAAAACTTGAAAAAATCAACGATATATGTTATAATACGCAGGATGTAATTTTATGGAGGCAAGATGAACGAGAAGATAAATATCCGCGGCGTGCGCTTTGACCACGTTACCTTAGCGGAGGCAACAGAGATATTCACGGGCTTTGCCCTTGATGCCACCGAGGCAAAGGTGGTGCATACCCCCAACTCGGAGATAGTGCAGATGTGCATCGACGAGCCGGAGAACTACGAGCTTATCAATTCCGCAGACCTGATAATCCCCGACGGCGCAGGCGTCGTCATCGCATCCAAGATACTAAAGACACCCCTCACCAAGGGAAAGGTGGCAGGCTGTGAGCTGGCTGAAGCGTCCCTTAAGTGGGCGGCGGGAAACGGCACGGGAGTCTACTTCCTGGGCGGTAAGCCCGGTGTTGCCGAGCTTGCAAAAGAGCGTATGACAGAGCGCTACCCCGGCCTCAACATCGTGGGCACCCACGACGGCTACTTCAAGAAGGAGGGCGAGGAGAACGACGCGGTCATCGAGGAGATCAACGCAAGCGGCGCGCGTATCCTTTTCGTCTGCCTCGGCGTTCCCGCACAGGAGAAATGGATGGCGGCAAACAGAGACCGACTGAAGGTTGGCGTTATGGCGGGTCTTGGCGGAAGCCTGGACGTTTTCGCAGGCACGGTCAAGCGCGCACCCGCATTTTTTGTTAAAATGAATCTGGAGTGGTTCTACCGCTTATGCAAGGAGCCTTCCCGAATCGGCAGGATGATGAAGCTGCCCAAATTCATCTTCGGAACCATGTTCTGCAAGAGATAACCAACAGCAAAAGCCCAAGGGTCAAGACCCTTGGGCTTTTTGTATCGTCACGGTGATCCGTGGCAGCTAAAGGCTCATCCGTTAGTCGCAAGCGACTGCCGACCATTAGCCTTCTCCAGTGGGAGGCGACGCAGCCTGCCGCTGCCACAGGCGCAGGTGAAGGCAGGCGAGGAGGTGGCAGATACACGGTGAATACAAGAGAGCTTTGCTCTCGCAGTATGAACCGATGTATCAACAGTTTCGGGGGACCGCCCGCAAGGGTGGTGGATGAGGTGCCATAAACTTTCGGTAGCCTAAAACCGCAAGCGGCTGCCGACATAGGTCCCGACCTTCGGTCGCCCTCCGGGTTCGACTACGTGACTTCGTCACTCCGCTCAGGATGACAGGAGGAACATCTCGCCTAAAAACAAACGACAGAGATAAAACTGTATCTCTGTCGTTATTATTTTTCCCCTTTACAGAAGTTCTGAAAGGGGTGTGGGGAAAACTCTTACAAGAGTTTTCCCCACAATAATTATAATCAGTTATTTCTCATAAATCTCATCATTATCTGTGCCATCTGAGCGCGGGTAGCGTTGCCTGTGGGCACCAGGGTGGTGGCGGTCATACCGCCGATGTAGCCGAGGGAATTTGCCCAAGAGAGAGCATCCTTTGCCCAGGACGAGATCTTACCTGCGTCGGT
>JAZQCR010000109.1:0-15441 GCA_045546375.1 Eubacteriales bacterium
AGAGGTAATAAGTATTTTTTGCAAGGCTTTGCCTTGCTCTTTTTGTTTTATAGTGGTATAATTATGGCAAGAAGGGTGGTATTGTTATGGCTGATAGTCCGTTAATTATAAAATCAAAAGAGTTTGCTTTGCAGATAATTAAAGTTTGCAATTTTGTGAAGCAAACAAAACGTGAAAGCAAAATATTATATTGTGATAGCAATATTTCACTTTTATTTCTTGCGCTTAATCCATTTTAGTAGTATTATGATTTCTGAGAGGTGTTTCTTATGAATAAAAAACTACAAAAAGAATTTCTGAATATTTTATTAACCTTTTTGGCGGCATTACTTTCCTCTTTCACATTGCATGTATTTGTTTATAAAAATGGATTTGCACCGAGTGGGGTTGACGGTATTGCAACCATGATACAAGAAATCACAACGATTAATGCCGGTATCGTTGGCTTGGTTATTAATATTCCGTTGTTAATTATTGCTTGGAGGTATTTGAATAAGAAGTATGTTATATACACATTGATTTTCACTTTTTTATCCTCTGCATTTATTCTGTTGTTGGAATATATCAACTTTCCGCAATACGAGGCAATGTATGAAAAGGTTGTGGCTGCTGTATTTTCCGGCTTGTTGCTTGGCATAAGAACCGGTATCATGATACGATTGGGATTTTCGACAGGCGGAATTGATATTGTAGCTGCTATCTTTCAAAAAAGACGCAGTTACATAAATATAGAACGGATTATTAGTATTATTTGTTATGTTATAATCATTGTATCCTATTTTGTTTATCGTAATTTGGGAGCAATTTTGCTTTCGATTATTCAAATGTATGTATTTGAAAGAGGCGTTTCTCTTTTGTTGAGTGACCATAGGGATGCTGTTGCATTTAACATAATCACTAAAGAACCTGAAAGAATTAAAGAAGATATTATTTTTAATTTAAAACACGGAGCTACTGTAGTTGAAAGTAAGGGTTTATTTACTGATACGGACTCCTATATGATTGTTTCTATTGTAAATAAAAGACAAATACCGGAGTTTATTTCAATTATAAAAAAGCACAAAAATACTTTTATGTATTACAATGATATAAGTGGAGTTCACGGAAATTTCAGATGGAAAAAAGATGACATTGTGAAATAACATATAATCAAAATCTTGGTTTCTCCCAGTTCTTTTTCGGACACAAATGACAAAAATCCCGTTCACGTAAGTGGGCGGGATTTTTACTTATTACCTCTTCACTCTTCACTTTTCACTAAAAATATGAGAACGGGATTTTTGGAAAGTAAGAAGTAATAGTGAAGAAGTATTGCAGCTTTGCAGCTTTTATGCTATAATACATATAAAGGACGGTGGTCATATGCAAAAAAACAACAAAAACCTCATCCGCGGGATCTTCGTAGGGGTAGGCGGGCTTACCGTAGGCGTCAGTGCAGGGTACCTGGACACCGTGGCGGGTATGATACTCTTCGGTATAGGAGTTTTGCTGATAGCCCTGCCGCACCTTCTGATAAAAGAGTAAGAAAGACCTCGAAAGAGGTCTTTTTTGTCGAAAAAATATATTGTACTTTTTCTGTTATTATGTTATACTAATTCTGTAGGGCTTTGCTCTATAATACTGCTTTTGACAGGTGGCGCTATGGATATTTTCACTATACTGAGTCTTATCGGCGGACTGGCCCTTTTCCTTTACGGAATGGATCTGATGGGCGACAGTCTGAAGAAGCTGGCGGGCGGAAAGTTAGAGTCTATCTTGGCTCGTCTTACCTCCTCCAAGTGGAAGGGATTTCTTTTGGGTCTCGGCGTGACAGCCATCATCCAGTCCTCTTCCGCTACTACCGTTATGCTGGTAGGCTTCGTTAACTCCGGTATAATGAAGTTAGGACAGACCATCAGCATCATTATGGGCGCCAATATCGGTACCACCGTTACCGCGTGGCTTTTAAGTACCGCAGAGATAGGCGGCGCGGCTATTATCCTAAAGCTCTTAAAGCCCGACTCCTTCACTCCCGTCCTCGCTCTCATAGGTCTTCTTATGACTATGATGGGTAAGACTGATAAAAAGAAGAACGTGGGCACCATCCTCATCGGCTTTGCCATTCTGATGTTCGGTATGGAAGCCATGAGCGGAGCCGTAGAGGGCCTTCGTGATAACGAGACCTTTACAAACCTGCTCACCATGTTCTCCAACCCCATTATGGGTATTTTAGTGGGTACTGCCTTTACCGCTATTATTCAGTCTTCTTCTGCATCCGTAGGTGTGCTGCAGGCGCTTTCCCTTTCCTGCGTGGTTCCTTATTCCACCGCTATTCCCGTTATCTTGGGACAGAATATCGGTACCACCATCACTCCCATCATCTCCTCCATCAGCGGTAATACCGAGTCGAAGAGGGTGGCGTTTACCTGCCTTTATATAAAGATGATAGGCGTTATCGTCGTGACCGGCGCCTTCTACGCTTTACACGCTGTGTTCGGCTTCGGCTTTATGAGCTTGCGTGCGGGAGCTTTTGAGATAGCTATGGTGCATACCCTCTTTAATATCGTATCCACCGTTATCCTCATTCCATTTACCTCTCTTATCGAGAAGCTGGCTATCGTTACCATCAAGGGTAAGAAGGAGGAGCGTGAGGCAGATGCCTTCGCTACTCTTGACGAGCGCTTCCTTTCTATGCCCGGCTTCGCTGTAGAGAAGGCGAAGGATCTGGTGTGCGACATGGCTACCCTGTCCCTCGAGTCCTACAGAATGGCTGTAAAGCTTCTTGACGATTATGACGAGGAGATCTTCCGTGAGGTAAGTGACACCGAGACAGGTATAGATAAGTACGAGGATAAGATCAGCACGTATCTTGTGAAGATAGCTGAGCAGGACATTTCCACGAAGGATAGCCGTACTGTTACCGAGCTGCTCCATTGCATAGGCGACTTAGAGCGTATCTCCGATCACGCGTTGAATATAGCCGAGGCGGCTAAGGAGATCGATGACAAGAAGGTAGCCTTCTCGGGTAAGGCGAAGGCCGATATAGCTGTAATGATCAACGCCGTTGACGAGGTGCTGGAGATGGCTACCGAGGCGCTGGCTACCGACGACATGGCTCTGGCCAAGAGGGTAGAGCCTCTTGAGCAGGTCATCGACCGACTGAAGCGTAAGATAAAGCACGGACATATCGAGCGTCTGCGTCACGGAGACTGTACCATGGAGATGGGCTTTATCCTGTCCGATTTGCTCACGGGCTTCGAGAGGATAGCGGATCACTGCTCCAATATCGCAGTATGCTTTATCGAGATATCAAACGACTCCTTCGAGACCCACGAGTACCTTAACCAACTCAAGTCCGGCGAGGGAGATGACGCCGAGTTCAAGGAGCTGTACGCATCCTATAAGCAGAAGTATTATATGGAGTAAAAACAGATGAAATTTCATTTTGACATAGAGATCTCGCAGAGCGATTATCTGGATTATAATTATTTCGTATCCCTTAAGATGCCAGCCGGAAAGAAGCAGATGCGCACAATGAGGGTGTTTCTGTGGATAGCTATAGCGGTCAGCCTCTTTAGAGTGGTTCAGTCGATCATTCTTAGTTGGAGCGTCCCTATCTTATCCCTTGCATTCCTTCTGCTAATGTCCGTTTGGCAGATCCTTCTGCCCTCTTATATTAAGTTTTTCGTCAGGCTCAACGTGGGTAGGACGGTCAAAAGCGGCAAGTTGCCCTATTCACAGAATGCCGTAATGGAGTTTTGCGACGATCACTTCTCGGAAAAGGACGGTGTCAGCAGTATGGAGTCGGAGTATGCCGCTATCGAGAGGATCAGCGTTATTGAAGGGAAGGCGGTATATCTTCAGAGAGATTCTTTGGCGGCGTATATCATCCCTATGTCCGCCTTTGAATCGGACGAGCAGTATCGCTCCTTCATGGATTTTATGAGTACGAAGGTAACCGAGATCAAATACTATTGATTTTTTGTAAGCACCTGAAGGCAATGCCTTCGGGTGCTTCTTTGTATGGCAGATAATTTAATGTGTATTTTGCGTAAACACGCCATTCTAACGGTAATAATCAATAAAAACGCTAATAAATAAGCAAAAACACATTTCCGTTTCCGACATTTTTTTGAAAAGGTGTCACATTCGTGTATTGTAAACCATATTTCACTATGATAAAATGATAAAAATGCCTGAAAGGTATTTAGTGTAAGGATAAAAGCATGAAAAAGGATATTTTTTCAATGAACGGAAAGACCGTAGTCTTCACGGGAGGCTGCGGTAACCTTGGTAAGGTCTTGGTGAAGGCGCTTCTTGAGTACGGTGCCAGCGTAGTTGTTCCCACCCGCACCGACCGTTTTGATGAAAGCTACGAAACCTATAAGGCTGATGGCAGGCTGGTGGTCGTGCCCACCGACCTTAAGCTCCTTGGCAATATCAAAAAGGCTTTTAAGAAGACCGAGGCCATTTTTGGCGGCGTTGACGTGCTGGTCAACTGCGCCGCATACAGCGGAGGTGCAAGCGGCAAGAGCAGTGAATACCGCCTTGACAAGATAGATGACGAGACCTGGAACGAGGGCGTAGACGGCACTCTCGGCGTTACCTTCCGCTGTACCAGAGAGGCCATTCCTTATTTTGACAAAAGAGGCGGCGGCAACATTATCAATATTGGATCTATGTACGGCTTGGTGGCTCCCGACTTTGCTATATACGGCGATAATATTCCGTGGAATCCTCCTCAGTACGGCGCAGGCAAAGCAGGTGTCATACAGTTTACCAGATACTGTGCAGCTGCCCTTGCACCTCGCAGTATTCGCGTTAACTGCCTGACACCCGGCCCGTTTCCGAATCTCACGCCATCCGGCGACAAGGGCTTTATAGAGAGGCTGTCGGCAAAGACCATGATGAAGCGCACGGGTAAGGCGGAGGAGCTGTGCGGAGCACTGCTGTTGCTTGCAAGCGACGCTTCCTCTTATATGACCGGAGCCAACATTGTGGTGGACGGAGGTATGACCCAGTGGTAAAGAGCTTTGCTATATGGAGACCGATATGCGAGAGATAGCCGGAGATACGGCTTTGAATACCAGATTAAAAGGAACCGAGGACGGTTCCTTTTTAAATTCTCTTGACAAATACGGCTTTCAGGTAGTATAATTTCTGTAGTTTTTTTGAAAGAAGGCGTTTTAAATGACCATTAAGGTAGGAGTATTAGGCTACGGTAATCTGGGCAGAGGCGTTGAGTGCGCCCTTAGGCAGAACTCCGATATGGAACTTTTCGGCGTGTTCAGCCGCAGAGATCCTGCAAGTGTTAAGACCCTTACGGGTGCGGCAGTATATCATGTTGACGATATTTTAAATTACAAGAATGAAATAGACGTACTCGTCATCTGCGGGGGCAGCGCCACAGACCTCCCCGTGCAGACCCCCGAGTATGCAAAACACTTTAACGTTATAGACAGCTTTGATACCCATGCGAAGATACCCGAGCACTTTGAGAGGGTAGACGCATCCGCTATGGAAGGCGGCAAGGTGGCTATGATAAGTGTCGGCTGGGACCCCGGTATGTTTTCTCTTAACCGACTTTTCGGTGAGGCGATACTTCCCGAGGGCAAGGACTATACCTTCTGGGGTAAGGGAGTCAGCCAGGGACATTCGGACGCCATCCGCCGTATTGACGGTGTCCTTGATGCGAAGCAGTATACTATCCCCGTAGATGCGGCACTTGAGGCGGTTAGGGCAGGGGAGAACCCCGAGCTCACTACCCGTGAGAAGCATCTCCGCGAGTGCTTCGTGGTGGCAGAGGAGGGGGCTGACCTCGCTCGTATAGAGAACGAGATAAAGACTATGCCCAACTATTTTGCAGACTATGATACCACAGTGCATTTTATCTCGGCAGAGGAGCTTAAGCGCGATCACAGCGGCATCCCCCACGGGGGCTTCGTTATTCGCAGCGGTAAAACTGGCCTTGAGGGCGAGAATACTCATATAATCGAATATAGCTTGAAACTGGATTCCAACCCCGAGTTTACCTCCAGCGTGCTGGTAGCTTATGCCCGTGCTGCCGTCCGTATGCAGAGAGAGGGTATGATGGGCTGTAAGACCGTCTTTGACGTGCCTCCTGCATACCTTTCTCCCAAGTCCGCAGAGGATCTTCGTAAGAGGTTGCTCTGATGGAGCCCCGCGACTACACCCTGGTACGCATAGAGGGCGAATATGCTTACTTAAAGGATGATGAGAGCGACAACGAGATATTTATCGCTCTGTTTCTCTTGCCCGAGGGAGTGGACGTAGGCACCAAGCTCCACTACGAAATGTTTGAATATACCATAAAAGAGGATTGAATGGCGTTGTGTTCATAAGAACACAACGCCATTTTTATTCGCCGGAGGCGAGTTTTATTGTTTTACAGTGATATTCGGCTAACGCCGAGTGGTATTCGCTTCGCGAGTTTTGAAGGCGAATAAAATACCACCGAAGCCGACAGGCTTCAATATTCGGAATATCACTTGAATAAGTACTATACTTTCTATTGTGTATCTGTTGATATTTGCAACATTCTCTGTTACAATAGAGAGGAATATGCTGAAAAGCGACGTATGGAGGGATAATGAAAAGATTACTTTGTCTTATACTTTCGCTTTTTATGGCGATGTCCTGCCTTGTTACGGTGAGCGTAGCAGGTGACGGCACGGAGTACGTGCTGGTGGACCAGGAGAGTGTTATCGGCTCTTATAAGGACGGTCTGCAGGATTTCGCCCGTCCCGATGCGGGTATGAACACCGTTCAGGAGATATATCCCCGCCCCGAGAGGACGTCGATTTCCTCGCCTACCGGTCACACTTTCCTAATGATAAACCTTAGGGGTTATTCGGGACAGACACGCGAAGATGGGAAGGATATGCCCCTTGACGATAATTTCTTTTACAGTCTGCGCACCACCTTTGAGAACGCACGCAAGAGCGGCGCTACCGTGGGTATCCGCTTCCGTTTCGATGCAAACGGAACTACCAATCAGGAGCCCGACTGGGACAATATGATAAAGATGTTCCTTGATATTGAGGAAAGCCATATCCTCGATGACTTTGCAGACATCCTCATTTGGTGTGAGATGGGTACCCTGGGTGCCTTCGGCGAGCAGTGGGGAACCAGATACGGCGACTACGGCTATTCGGACGAGCTTATCGACCTGTATCTGCGCATACTTCCCGGTAATACACCTT
This sequence comes from Eubacteriales bacterium, assembly GCA_045546375.1. Taxonomy (GTDB): domain Bacteria; phylum Bacillota; class Clostridia; order Oscillospirales; family CAG-272; genus CAKSEI01. The sequence goes on from JAZQCR010000109.1 coordinate 7,203, forward strand.
TGCTTCTGCGCACCTCCGGACGTATCACCCACTGGGTGAACGCCAAGTTAGGTGATAAGCTGGAGACCCCCTACGGTTCGGGTAACATTCAGAATATGGTAGAGGAGGTAAAGACCACCTACAAGGACGTGAAGAACGATACCGCCAACTATCATTCCGACGACGGTAAGGACTTCACCTCGGGCAATCCTCTGTCTGAGGACCTGGGCCGCCTTGGTATGTATAACGACGGTTATATGGGTACAAAGATAGACTACGGTACCTACGTTAACCGTGAAAACGAGACCAACTTCCTTTACGATCAGACCGACGTAGTATACGGCGGTGAGTTCTCCGGCGACCGTAAGCTTCAGATATACTGGACCGACTATACCACCGTTTGGTATCCCGTAAACGGTATCCCGGAAATGTACTACACCGACCTTGCGTACCTGCACGGCGGTCCTTGGAGAGAGACTCCGGGCCACAAGGAGGCTTTCGGTAAAGAAGAGGATGCCAGGAAGTTCATCGAGCAGTATGAGCACGTATGTAAGACCATCGGCAGAGAGGAGCTGGTGGGCACTGCTACCGTAGAGTTTGATGAGCCTAATAACAGATATATTGCTACCTATACCGCCCTTGGCTTTGACACTCTGCCCTTTACCGAGGAGGTAGAGAAGGCGGTAGAGGAAAAGATAGGCATAGAGATGGACCTCTCCGACTACTACGGACAGTCCTGCTATGACTTTATCCGTCAGCATCTCGGCTACCGCTTCGTCTTGAGAAAGAGCATGATGAGCGGCGGCACCCTTGATCCCGGCGACACCTTTTCCTTTGATCTTGCAATAGAGAATACGGGCTTCCATAAGTTAGTAAGAGAGAAGAAGACCGAGCTTGTCCTTGAGAATAACGGCAAGGTCATCAGTATGCCTCTTGATATAGACGCTACCGATTGGATCGAGGGCATACATACCTTTGGCGCGGACGTTGAACTGCCCGGAAACATCACGGGCGGTAAGTGGAAGGTATACCTGCGTATCGTTCCCGACGCGGAGAAGATATACACCGCATACGGCATCCCTTTCGCAAACGACGGTATCTACGATAAGGACCTGGGCGCTAACCTGATCGGTGAGATCACCGTTTCGGGCGAGGAGGCTGTGGGTGAAGCTTACGTTTCCCCTCTGCCTGCAGGCCGTTACTATGACGGATCTATCGTATATAAGGCTGACGATATCGACATGGAGATGGTCCGGGGCGGCGCGTATACGTTTACCGAGGAAGGCCACTGGGGCTATACCATCCTCTTCAAGATAGACGGCATCGAGGAGGGAAGTGAGATCAGTCTGCCCAGATGGCGTGCAGGCGGCAGCTCCGTGTCTGATTTTATGCTCCACTCATTTAACTGGTTCTTTAAAAACCAGACCTACGGCTACGGTGCCATCTTCAAGGAGAACGGCTACTACTTAATGTACTGTCCCTTCTTCTCGGTAGGCGTTATGCAGAGTGCCTCCGTTATTGACAGTACGAAGGTCAGCTCACTGCTTATTAATTCTCCCGGCACACCCCGTGAGGATAAGAATACAGAGCCTTCCCTTAACGGCAACGACGCTACAATAACGCCTCTCGGAATTGTAGAGGGTGCGCCCGCGGGCTACGATATCACCTTCCACTATGACGGACAGGAGTATAACTATACCGGTAAGTATGCTTTCTCGGGCACTACCGGAGCCACCTCCAGTAACTGTCAGTTTAAGACGGGCGAGTCCATCGGCACTCTCTACGACGGTGAGACCCCTGTTGACTATACATACTACGGTATCAAGTATAAGTTCAAGGGCTGGACCACCCGAGAGGGCTACTCTCAGGGACTTCTGTCAGAGGATTTTGTAGCGGTAGGAGAGTTTGATCTGTATCCCTACTACGAGCCCGACATTTCCTGCTATGCTCATAACGGCATCACCTTTGAGCTTGATGAGAAGAATAAGGATGAGAACGGCATCCTCTATACTCTTGATAAAAAGACCAACAGTGCTTGCGTGGGAACACCCGAGGGCGGTTGGAGCGGTTCTGCCTCCTACCTTGCCAAGGACGGAGACTTCTTGGAGTTGCCTGCATACGTTAAGTCGGGGGACGTTTACTATACCGTAAACGCCATTGCTCCTGCGGCCTTTGCAGGTGCGGCTGATCTTTGCACAGTCGTTATTCCCTCTACCGTAAAGAGCATCCCCGACGATGCCTTCCTGGGTATAGAGAGCTCCCTGCGTATCCTGACCTATAAGGACAGCGCGGCGCAGAGCTTTGCCGAAGAACAGGGCATAGCCTGCGAGGCTCATACCACTAACGTATTCGTATCCACATTCGTTGACGAGGACGGCACTATACTCGCCATCACCTTTGCAGGTAAGGGAGAGGACGCATACTTCCCCGATATCGAGCCCGACGGGCCCAACGGTGAGGAGTTCAAGGGCTGGGATAAGCCTCTTGAGAATATGGTTGCTGACACCACGTTTACTATCGTATACGAAAAGATGCTTACCACCTTTAAGGACTTAAAGGACGGTCAGTGGTATTCAGAGGCAGTAGAGTACGCTCTGCAGAACGGTATCATGGGCGGCGTAGGTGTCGGCAGATTTGATCCCGACGGCGCTACTACCAGAGGAATGTTCGTCACTGTGCTCTACCGCCTTGAGGGCGAGCCCGACGTAAGTGATGTAGAGACTCCCTTCACCGATAATCCCACAGGCGCCTGGTATGCAGACGCGGTCAAATGGGCGTATGCAAACGAGGTGGTCAACGGTATGACCGCTACCCTCTTTAAGCCAGATAATAAGATGACTCGCGAGCAGTTTATGACCATCATGTATCGCTATGCGGCAAACGTGAAAGAATATGACGTCACCACCGACGGCAGCGACGCTATTGCGGGTTTTGCGGATAAGGATAAGGTATCCTCCTGGGCACTCGAGTCAGTCAACTGGGCTTGCAACCCCAAGTTTGCTTTTGTGGGCGGAACACTTAAGGGGGACAAGAACTACGTTATGCCCCGTGATAATACCACCCGTGCACAGATGGCAACCATCCTGCACAGATTCGTAAAATATTATGAATAATAGAAAAAGAGTCGTGTTTTTTCACGACTCTTTTTCTTCTATTTTATCAATTTCCCTGACCTCTACGTCCACGTTATCAAGGATGAATTCATCCGCCATGTTCGAGGAGCAGGTGAAGGTATGGTTGCCGTTAAAGCGAAGGTGGTAGAGCTCCGTTTCCTTTTCGTAGTATATCTCCTTAAGGTCGGAGAAGTGCATAGAGCGGCTCTCGAAGGGCAGGGTATTATCTACGATGCCGTCCTCGTATACCGCGATGCCGCTTTTTGCGGCGAAAAAGACGATTATCAGACTGCAGATGACAGAGGAATGGAGCGCACCCTTCCTCGAGCGCTTTTCTAAGCCCGAGAGGTCGATGCCTGCCTCTCTTATGGCGTTTCTCTCTTCCTTGGAGAGCAGTTTGCGCCATAGCAGCTTCGCCGTGGCAAGCCCTGTGGGCAGAGCGCACAGAAGGGAAGCCAGGGGTATCCACCCTCCGTTTAAGGAGGTAGAGTAAAGGGCGTCTTTATATATGATATAGTAGGAAGCAAGCCCTGCCATCATATATATGGCGAATGAGCTTGAGACTCCGATCAGCAGAGTGGTTATAAAAGAAGCCGTGGAGCGTGCACTCTTCATAGGGTTATGGCCGGTAAAGGTATTGGCTTCAGGCGGCAGAGCGGTGTAGCTTGCACCCGAGGACAGAGCCTTAAGAAACCTTTGCATCCTTATCTCATAATCACACTTACTGTCAAAGGAGGCAAGGCGCTTTGCGGCCTTGTTATAGCGTTCATTCACGTAATCGTAGTACCAGCGTGAGCAGAAGCGGGAGACGTACCATTCACGGTAACCGCGCAGTCGCCAGGCGAGTATGGGGTCGGCGCCCTCACGCACCTCCGTGAAGATATCGTGCTTGAAAAAGCGCAGCATCTCCTTCTTTTTACGGTTCTTTGCCCGCGTGCACAGGCCCTCGTCCCCTCCGATGCCGTTTAACTGCTCCTTGTACTTCATCACCGCCGAGAAGAGGACCTTTAAGCAGGCCTCCATACGGTCGGGCGAGTCTATATAGGGGAAAAGGTAGCAGTCAAAGTCGTTTTCGTTCAGAAGATACATAAGGTCGTAGAGAGAAAAGTCTACGTGAGGCTCACCGCCTGCAAGATTGATGCGGCATTCCAGCACGTTTTGCACCTTTCCCAGTTTTGAATTGAAGATAAAGACCGCGTCAAAGGAGCCGAACTTAAATCCGGCGATACAGTCGGACACGCAGTCCGTGCCCTTGGGCTGTAAGGCGCTGAATTCATATTCGGCGGCATCCGCCTGCTCCTTAAGCGCGGTGCAGACCGCCTTCATTCTTTCTGTAAGTGGTGAAAATCTCTCGTTCATTGCGTTCTTTCTTTTTCTTCTTTAATTGACTCAATACATTATCTCATATTTTCGGTAGTAATGTCAATATGCTGCGGCGCTTTTGTGGAAAATTCATTAGGCAATAAAACTGTTGCAAATATATATAATCTATGATATAATTAAGTGTAATTTTGGATAAAATGTGTAATTGCACAAATAATCACAGATAAAAGGCAGAAAAATGAAGTATTATGAGATGAACCTGGCAGGCCTTGAGCGCAAACTGCCTTTATGCCCTATCTCGGATGAGCTGCAGATCGGTGCATTCGTTATTTTCGGCGATCAGGAGCTTACTGTCGCCTGTGCCGAAGAGCTGTTAAAGCTGGCACCGGAGTACGACTATCTTATCACCGCAGAGGCGAAGGGAATACCCCTTATCCACGAGATGGCTCGCCAGAGGGGCGACGCCAAGTATATGCTGGTGCGTAAAGCGCCTAAGCTGTATATGACGGGCGTTTTCGAGGTGGACGTTACCTCCATCACCACCGAAAAACAGCAGAAGCTGTACCTGGACACCGCCGATGCGGAGATGATGAAGGGCAAGCGTATCCTTATCGTTGACGACGTAATCTCCACGGGTAATTCTCTTTTAGCTATCGAAAAACTGGTGGAGAAGGCGGGCGGCATCATCTGCGGCAGGATGGCTATCCTCGCTGAGGGAGACGCCATAGACAGAGATGATATCATTTATCTTGAGGAGCTTCCTTTGTTTGACCGTAACGGCGACCCGATCAAGTAATGACAGATATATAGAAAGGCAGGTATAATAAAATGGTATTTTCTTCACCGGAGTTTCTCTTCTTATACTTACCTGTTTCTTTGCTTATCTATTTCTTTATACCGTCCCGTTTTCTTGCGGCGCGCAATACCGCGCTGTTGCTCTTAAGCCTCGTATTCTATGGGTGGAGCGAACCTGTCTACATTACAATAATGTTTGCCTCTATTACCATCGACTATACCTGCGGCCATTTCGCGGGCAAGTATAGAGAGACGGCACCGGGTAAGGCAAAGGCGGCGATGGTGACGAGCGTGGTGCTCAACCTGAGTATACTGGGCTTTTTTAAGTACTGCGATTTCGTCATTGAGAACCTGGCGCTTATCCCCGCGCTGTCGGGGCTGAAGCCCCTGGGCATAAAGCTGCCCGTAGGTATCTCCTTCTACACCTTCCAGACCATGTCATATACTCTTGACGTGTATATGGGTGAGGCAAGGGTGCAGAGAAACATCCTCTCCTTCGGCGCCTACGTTACTATGTTCCCTCAGCTTATCGCAGGACCCATAGTCCGTTACCGCGACGTGGACGAGGCGCTCCGTCAGCGCTCTCACACCGTGCCTCTTGCCGCAGAGGGCGTCAGACGCTTTCTCGCCGGCCTTTGCAAGAAGGTGCTCCTTGCAAATACTGCAGGCGCTATATACGAGTCCTTCGCCGCAGGAGTTGCGGCGACCCCCACCGTGCTCGGCTCGTGGATGGGCGTAGTGTTCTATTCCTTCCAGATATATTTTGACTTCTCGGGCTATTCGGATATGGCTATCGGCCTTGGTAAGGTCATGGGCTTTACCTTCCCCGAGAACTTCAACTATCCTTATATCTCACGCAGTATCACCGACTTCTGGCGCAGGTGGCATATTACTCTGTCCACCTGGTTCAGAGAGTACGTGTATATTCCTCTCGGAGGCAACAGAAGGGGTAAGATGCGCGTGTTCTTTAACCTGTTTGCCGTTTGGTTCTTAACGGGTCTTTGGCACGGTGCCTCCTGGAACTTCGTTTTATGGGGGCTGTACTTCTGGCTGATCCTTGTACTTGAGAAGGCGTTCTTACTCAAGCTCATTGAGCGTGTACCCGCTCTCTTCTCTCACGTATACGCGCTTCTGTTTATTGTGTTCGGCTGGTTTATCTTTATCTCCTGCGACCTGGCATCCCCCATGGCTTATCTGGGCGCTATGTTTGCATCCCCTTTCACGGTGAGTACGGTCACCTACGAGGTAGTGCGCAATTTGGTATTTTTACTGATACTTTGTATAGCCTCCACACCTCTGCCTAAGCTTATTTACGATTTGAATAAGGAAAAAGCTGCCTTCCGCGCGGTCGTGTCTGCTTTGTGTCCTTTGGCACTTATACTTTGCGTAGCGTATCTTGTCGATTCGTCCTATAATCCCTTCTTGTATTTCAGGTTCTGATGAAAAAGCTTTTTGATTACTTTGAGATAATATCCGTGGCAGGCATAATACTTGCACTGTCGGTAGCGTTCTTTCTCCTGCCCGATAGGGAAATATCGGAGAGTGAGAACAGAGCCCTTATGGTCGCGCCCGAGTTCAGCCTCCAAAAGCTCGGCGACGGCAGCTACGTTGCCGAGCTCAGTGAGTATATCGCCGATCAGTTTCCTTTGCGGGATGCCTTCGTGGGACTTAAGGCGTACAGCGAGACCCTGCAGTTCAAGGGTGAGAACAACGGTGTTATCAACGCAGGCGGGGTGCTGATACCGCGGCCCACAAACGACGTGTCCGCCCTTGAGAAGAATGCTCGCGCGGTGAAGATGTTCACTGACGGTGTTGACGTTCCGGTTACCCTTGTTGCCCTGCCGCGCACCTCTGACGTTTTTTCGGAGGAGCTGCCCGCTTATTATCCCTTTGACGAGGATAAGGCGCTCTTGGATGAGTTTGAGAGTGCCATGAGTGATACGGGCGTTCGCCTTCCCGATCTGGTTACGCCTCTTTGCGAGAGCAACGAGTATTATTCTACCGATCATCACTATACCACTCACGGCGCATACCGAACGTACCTGAGCCTGTCAGACAGCCTTGGCTACACCCCCTATGGAAACGAGCACTTTGAAATTGAAGCTGTGTCGGCGGATTTTTGCGGAACTGCAATGCGTACCTCGGGCTTTTACTTAAACGAGCCCGATGAGATCGTACTGTATAGGTATGAGGGGGATACCGATTACACCGTCACTGCAGATATGCGTGAGGAGATATCCCTTTATGACTTTGATAAACTGGAGGCTACCGACAAGTACGCGGTATTCCTCGGCGGAAATCACGCCCGCGTGGATATCACGCGGGGAGAGGGGAGACCCAAGCTGCTTGTGGTCCGTGACAGCTATGCGGATAGTCTGGCTCCCTTCTTGGCAATGCACTTTGACCTTATCATGCTTGACTACAGATACTTTACGGGAAGTGCGGCAAACATCATCGAGACCGAGGGTGTCTCGCAGGTGCTTATGCTGCACAACGTAACCAAATACTGTGAGGATGAAAACCTCACGGCCATTGTGAGAGGAGTTAAACGATGAAGGAATTTTTAAAGAAGCTGCTGTCCCTTCCAATGTGGGTGAGGATACTGTCGGTTTGCGTTATTTTCGTGCTTTTGACGGGTGGTATCGCTGTGGCGGTGTACCATCTTGGTAACCAAGCGACCGTAGATAACGGTACCGAGCTTACCTCGGGTGAGGGCACCACCGAGGGTGACGACGTTCACCTTGAGGCGGATACCACCGATGGCGTAAACGGTACGGGGGAGAAAGAAACAGAGGAGCCTACCGAGGAACCTACCGAGGAACCTACCGAGGGGCCTACCGAAACCCCCTCCGATAAGCCTACGGAAAAGCCTTCCGGAGATCCCACCGAGAAGCCCACCGAGAAGCCGACTAAAAAGCCTACTAAACCTACGTCGGATCCCAACGGCGAGCCCGAGCCTCCTTCTGAGGAGCCTACGGAAAAGCCCACCGAGCATCCTACGGAGAAGCCTACCGAGACTCCTACCGAGA
>JAZQCR010000110.1:0-4578 GCA_045546375.1 Eubacteriales bacterium
CTTAAGTGCGGCGTTTACTGCATTACAGATATAGCAAAAGAAGTGGAGATGCAAAGTGGCGAAAAGGACGGTAGACCAAGTCGGATCGTAGCCATGTCGTTCTGTGAGCCAAGGAGTGGTAGCTAAGTGTTGTCTTCCTAAACCGCTTGGCCTCCGACTTCTTAAGTGCGGCGTTTACTGCATTACAGATATAGCAAAAGAAGTGGAGATGCAAAGTGGCGAAAAGGACGGTAGACCTACCATCAACTGAGATAGCCTCAGAGCTTTTCGGGGCGTTCGACTGTAATATCCGCAAGGCGGAGGATGCCTTCGGGGTGGTGATAACAAACCGCGAAGGAGCTCTTGTCATTGACGGTGACGAGGAGTCGGTGCGCCGTGCGGCGCAGGCCTTTGAACATTTAAAGAAAGTGGTGTCCCGAGGGGGCGCCGTGGAGGAACAGACTGTGGACTATGCCATGTCTATGACAAACGACGATAAAGCGGAGGAGCTTGCTGCCCTTGATGCAGACACGGTGTGTCTTACTGCCAAGGGCAAGCCCATAAAGGCAAAGACCGTAGGGCAGAAGAGATACGTTGACCTTATCGAGAAGAATACGGTCATCGTAGGCGTAGGCCCTGCGGGAACCGGTAAGACCTTCCTCGCTGTCGCTCAGGCTGTGGCGGCGCTGCGCAGAAAAGAAGCGGAGAGGATAATACTCACCCGTCCCGCTATCGAGGCGGGAGAGAATCTCGGATACCTGCCGGGAGACCTGCAGAGTAAGATAGACCCTTATCTTCGCCCGCTGTACGATGCTCTCTACGAGATGCTCGGTATGGAGACGGTGGCAAAGCACATGGAGAAGGGTATCATCGAGATAGCGCCCCTCGCATATATGCGAGGACGAACTCTCGATAACTCCTTCATCATCCTTGACGAGGCGCAGAACACCACTCCCGAGCAGATGAAGATGTTCTTAACGCGTCTCGGTTTTGGCAGTAAGGCGGTGGTCACGGGCGACATAACCCAGACCGACCTGCCGAGAGGCAAAAAGAGCGGACTTATAGACGCCCTTCCTGTCCTTGACGGCCTTGAGGAGGTGGCTATCCACCATTTCACCGACCGCGACGTGGTAAGGCACAGACTGGTACAGCGTATTATTCAGGCTTATGAGAAGCGGGACAGGCAGCTTGAAAAGGACAGTAAAAGAGAATACAAAAAGGAACGTAAATGAATAAGATATATATAACTAACGAGCAAAAGGATATAGCGGTAACACAGGCTCTGCGCGGACTTATCCGCCGTGCGGTAAACGGCGCGCTACGCTACGAGGGCTTTGAGAAGGATGCGGAAGTTTCGGTAACCCTGGTCACAGCCGAGGGCATAAAGGAGCTTAATGCCGAGTACCGCGATAAGGATGCGGTAACCGACGTTCTGTCATTTCCCATATTCGATGATACAGAGGACGAGGTGGCAGTCCTCGGCGATATAGTGCTCTGCCTTTCCCGCGCGGACGAGCAGGCGAAGGAGTACGGTCACTCCTTTGAGAGGGAGGTGGCCTTCCTCACTGTTCACTCGGTACTGCACCTTCTCGGCTATGACCACGAAACAGGGGAAGAGGACGAGCGCGAGATGTTTGATAGACAGCGGCTGATTATGGAATACTTGGAGATAGAGAGATGAAAAGAACAGGATTCGCTGCCATCGTAGGCAGACCCAACGTAGGTAAAAGTACACTTCTTAACGCCATTTTGGGCGAGAAGATAGCAATAGTATCAAAGAAGCCTCAGACTACCCGCAACAGAATAACCGGAATATATACCGAGGGCGAGGATCAGATAGTTTTCCTTGATACCCCCGGTATGCACAAGGCGAAGACAAAGCTTGGTAACTATATGGTGAAGACTATCAATTCCGCCATTCGCGACGTGGACGTGGCCATCCTCGTGGTAGAGGCGGATACACATCCCGGTCCCGTGGAGATAGGCATCACCGAGCGTATCGCCGCGGCGGAGATCCCTGCTATCCTCGTTATCAATAAGACCGACCGCGCAGGTGCTGTCCGCGTTGCGGAGGCTATCACCGAGTACAGCGCTCTGTGCGACTTTGCCTCGGTGATTCCCGTCAGCGCCCTTAAGGGTGACGGAGTGAAGATAGTGGTGGACGAGATACGCCCATTCCTCTATGAGAGTGAGTGGCTTTTCCCCTCGGATATAGTCACCGACCAGCCCGAGCGCCAGATCGCCTCCGAGATCATAAGAGAGAAGATACTGCGCACCATGGACGACGAGATACCCCACGGCACCGCCGTTGTTATCGAGACTTGGAAGGAGGAGAAGAACCTCCTTCGCATCAGCGCCCAAGTTATCTGCGAGCGTGAAAGTCATAAGCGCATTATAATCGGCAAGGGCGGCACCGCCATCAAGACCATCGGTACTTACGCAAGAGAAGATATGGAAAAATTCTTCGGCTGTAAGGTGTTCCTTGAGCTTTTTGTAAAGGTCAAGGAGAATTGGCGGGACAGCAACTATAATATTTCCGATTTCGGCTATAAAGAGGAAGAGTGAGCGCCTCTCCCGTAACCTGCAAGGGCGTGGTCATACGTGAGGTAGCCTACGGTGAGAGCGACAAGTGCCTCACCGTGCTTACCGACGAATACGGATGTATCCCCGTCTTTTGTAAGGGTGCCAAGAGCTATAAGAGTAGGTTTTTTGTCTGCGCCCAGCTTTTCTGCTTTAGCGACCTTGAACTATACGTTCGCGGGGAGAACTATTGGTTAAAGGAATGCTCTCTTATTGAGAATTTTTACGGAATCAGAGAGGATATCCCGGGTTGCGCCCTGGCCCAGTATTTCTGCGACGTGGTAGGGGACGTGACCAGGGAAAATCAGAAGGAGCCGGAGATATTACAGCTTCTTTTAAACTGCCTGCACGTTATCGCCAAGGGCAAGAAGGATCTTTCCATCGTCAAGGGCGTTTTCGAGATGCGACTTTGCTCCCTTGCGGGCTTTATGCCCGACCTTGTGGGATGCGAGGTCTGCGGAGTTTATGAGGAAGAGTCTATGTGCTTTGATATTTCGGGAGGCGAGCTCTTTTGCTACGCTCACCGCGCTCACGGAAGCGAGAATACCGTTAAGCTTTCCCCGACGGTCGCTCACGCTCTGCGTTATTCGGTATACTGCGATCCCAAGCGGCTTTTTGCCTTCGAACTTGGCGCTGAAGAGCTGCGTGAATTTTCGGGGATAGCCGAGAGATATATACTTAACCATTTGGAAAGGTCGTTTAAGACCCTTGAGTTTTACCATACGATAATATGAGAGATTTTAATAAGAATGCACAAATAGTAGAGTTTGATAAGGTGCTCTCCCTCCTTGCTTCATACACTCATACCGAGGGGGGCAGAGAGCGTTCGCTGACCCTGACCCCCGATACGGTCAGGGTGCGTGTTGAACGCGCTCTCTCCGAGACCGATGAGGCAAAGGCGCTTATGGCGCTGAAGGGCTCTCCCTCTTTTTCGGGAGGGCGGGACGTTAGCGGTGCGGTAGACCGCGCGGACAAGGGCGCCGTGCTTGACCCCAGGGAACTGCTGAACATCGCGGGGCTTCTTTCCTGCGTTAGAGGTCTTTGCTCATATCTTGACGGAGACAGAACGCCCTATCCCTGCCTTGACGAGATATTCTCTCGCCTTTTGCAAAATAGGCCCTTGGAGGGCGCCATAAAGCAGGCCATTATCGGTGAGGAGCTTATTGCAGACGACGCCAGCCCCGCCCTCGCGGATATACGCCGTAAGATGCGCCGTATCAACGTGAAGATAAAGGACGAGCTACAAAGCTACGTTAAGAGCAGTGCCCGCTACCTGCAGGATAATATCGTTACCATGCGTAACGGCAGGTACGTTATCCCTGTAAAGGCAGAGTATAAGAACGAGGTCAAGGGACTTCTTCACGAGGCGTCTGCCACCGGTGCCACCATGTTTATAGAGCCTATGGCAGTGGTAGAGGCAAATAACGAGTTAAGGCTCTTAGAGGCTCAGGAAAAGGACGAGATAGAGCGCATCTTGGCAGAGCTTACCGCCAAGGTAAGCGCCTTTGGCGATACTCTTGTGAGGAATTACCATAACGTAGCACTCCTTGACTTTATTTTCGCCAAGGCAGAGCTTTCCTATCAGATGGAGGCGGTACGCCCCGGGATAAATGACGACGGTATAATAGAGCTTGTGGCCGCACGCCATCCCCTACTCGATAAGAAAAAGGTAGTCCCCGTCACCGTGAAGGTTGGGGGAGAGTACGATACCCTTGTTATCACGGGTCCCAACACAGGCGGTAAGACCGTTTCACTGAAGACCTTGGGACTTTTCTCCATGATGGCGCAGTCGGGCTTACACCTGCCCTGCAGGGATGAGTCGAGGATATGTATTCTTTCCTCCGTACTTGCGGATATAGGAGATGAGCAGTCTATCGAGCAGTCCTTATCTACCTTCTCCGCTCATATCAAGCGCATTATAGAGATACTTGATATGATGGACGGGGATAGCCTTGTGCTCTTTGACGAGCTGGGCTCGGGCACAGACCCCGTAGAGGGCGCAGCGCTTGCCGTGGCTAT
>JAZQCR010000111.1:0-25112 GCA_045546375.1 Eubacteriales bacterium
CCTTTTGCAAAAGGTTCCCTGCAATTCCCCCTAGTATTTACGCCAGACCATACGGTCTACTATCCCGGTATAGGACTGGATGATCTTGACCACCTTGGTGGAGACGTTCTCCTCAACGTAGTCGGGCACGGGTATACCGTAGTCCCCTGCCTCGTTCATCTGAACTGCGGTCTCCACCGCCTGGAGCACCTGGTCGGTAGTTATGCCCGCCAGGATGAAGTTGCCCTTGTCAAGAGCCTCGGGGCGCTCGGTAGAGGTGCGGATGCACACGGCAGGGAAAGGATTTCCCACAGACAAGAAGAAGCTCGACTCCTCGGGCAGAGTGCCGCTGTCGGAAACTACAGCAAAGGCGTTCATCTGCAGATTATTATAGTCGTGGAAGCCGAGGGGCTTATTCTGCTTGACTCTGGGGTCGAAAACAAAGCCGCGGCTCTCAATAAACTTAGCGCTTCTCGGATGGCAGGAATAAAGGATGGGCATATCGTACTTCTCCGCCATGGCGTTTACCGCGTTCATAAGGGAGAAGAAGTTCTTCTCGGTATCTATATTCTCCTCGCGGTGGGCGGAGAGAAGTATGTACCTGCCTTTCTCAAGGCCAAGGCGTGAGAGGACGTCGCTTTCCTTTATCTTATCAAGGTTAGCGGAAAGCACCTCTGCCATAGGACTGCCTGTCACGTAGGTGCGCTCACGGGGCACTCCGCACTCGGCAAGGTAACGACGCGCGTGCTCGGAGTACGCCAGATTCACGTCCGAGATGATGTCCACTATGCGGCGGTTGGTCTCCTCAGGCAGGCACTCATCCTTACAGCGGTTACCCGCCTCCATATGGAAGATGGGTATGTGCAGTCTCTTTGCGCTGATAGCAGACAGGCAGGAGTTGGTATCTCCTAAGATAAGCAGGGCATCGGGCTTTACCTCACACATAAGCTTATAGGAGGCGGCGATGATATTGCCTATGGTCTCCCCCAAGTCTGCTCCTACTGCATTTAGATAATGGTCGGGGGCGCGAAGACCCAGGTCATCGAAGAACACCTGGTTCAGTTCATAGTCATAATTCTGACCCGTGTGCACCAACACCTGGTCGAAATAGGTGTCGCACTTCTTGATAACTGCCGAAAGGCGGATTATCTCGGGGCGGGTACCCACGACGGTCATTAACTTTAGTTTATTCATTCTCTTGCCTCTTTTTTCTTACAAGTCTGTATATTACTTCTATTACGAGCATAAGCACGGCTCCCGCCGCGTAGCCCGCAACGTCTATCCATATATCCGAGATAAGGGCGCTCCGCTTGCGAAACAGCTGCAGAGTCTCGTCAAGGAGGGGTACCCCGATACCCATCAACAAAAGCGAAAGGGGACGCACCGCGCCGCCAAGGGGCTGTGCACAAATATACGCCAACACCGCAAGGGTGAAAAACTCCGTGGCATGAGCGCACTTACGGAGAAATCCGTTGAACTCGCTATATGCGCCGATATCATCCGAGTCATTCCCTATGTCCTTGCCCACTACCTTCTCTATGGCCTTCTCCGCCTTGGTGCTGACCGCCATGGATCTCTGCCCGTCGAGGACGGAGTTGCCGAAGATAAAGAGCAGATTGCATACCAAAAGTATGTAAGGCAGGACGCGTAAGAGCTTAATCATCATCCACCTCGTATATCTTAAGGCGGTCGTAGAGCTCCCCCCGTGCCTCCGCAACGTTAAACATCTTGCCGATGGCAACACGCTTACCCGTTATGCGAAGCCATAAGAAGTTCAGCACTCGATATACCATAATAAAGGGATAAAGTACCGGTAGCTTTTTGGTGATGGGATACAGCTTCAGTGTGGTGGTGTGCAGGATATGGAAAAGGTAGCCTATCCTGCCTCGTTTTTGTCCCGTGGTCCGCTGATCCACGAAAATGCCTGCGCCGGAGGCTCGGGTCTTATCCTTCGAGCCGAAATTACCGCTGGCGAAGAAGTCCTCTATGATCGCCTCGCACAGCTCATCCTCGCACTCGCCGCACCAAGCGGGGCAGGCGGTGCCGAGGTATTTCGCCGCGACTCGGGTCATAATAAACGCATAATCGGAAAGACCTATCTCATTTAGGAAGGGTAATAATTCTTCCTCCCAGAAGGGCTGACCTGCGCTCTTGTCCACGAACGCCGCCCAGTCGTACAGGTGACGAAGGCCAAGACCTACGCCCACCATATGGTGCACCATATGCAACAGGATTATAACTCCGTGCATAGCAGGAGCAGGCGAGGTAAATGAGTGTCCGTCCACATCTGCAGGAACGGCGCGCTCAACAGCATTATCGAAATAACGGCGAAGGCGCTCGCCCACCTCTCCGTGGGGCAGACCCGCCACCTCCCAGTGAAGCTCTATATGAACGGTATCCTTTATGTACGCTATGTGATAATCAGAGCCCAGATTAGGCTCGGCATAGCCCGACTCCATCATAAGAGTATGAGTAGAGTCCTTTATCTCAGGAGAGATAAGAAAGTCAACGTCTCCTAAAGTCCGCTGCTCCGGCTTCGGATAATAAGCGGCGGCGCAGTTGCCCTTGATTATGGTATAGGGCACATTATTATGAGAAAGAAGCTTACAAAGGCCGTCCTGGGCACTTACCACCTGCTCGTTTCTGGCAAGGGTAGTCACCGCCTGACGCTTCCACGCGGCGTATACCTTGTCAGGGATAAATTCCTTATAAACGTGAGCGTTATCAAAAGCGATAGCGAGCACCGCCTGGTCTCGGCTCTCACGGGCGATAGCCGCGTAGTCCGCCGACTCTGCGCCGGAAATGACCTCCCCCGAGCCGAAGGAACGGGCAAGAAGGTTTAAAAGTATTCGCTTTTCGATACTTAACTCACTCAAGATCAAACTTCCTCAAAAAACGTATCGGGGCGGGTAGGGTCAAAGCACTCGTTACACCACATAAAGGTAACCATATCCTCGTCTTCCGAGAGATTCTCGATGTTATGGGTGTATCCGGTGGGTATTTCCACCACCTCTAATTTTTCGCCGGAAACGAAGTACTCCTTCACCTCGTCCTCACCTATCTTACGGAATCGAATAACCCCATGACCGCTTACCACCAAGAATTTTTCATTCTTGGTATTATGCCAGTGATTACCCTTCACGATTCCGGGCTTGGAAATATTTACAGAGAACTGACCGCGCTCGGGAGTCCTGATTATCTCGGTAAATGAACCGCGATGATCGATGTTCATCTTAAGAGGGTAGGAAAAGCCTTCAATAGGTAAATAGGACAGATATGTAGCATGCAATTTCTTTGTGAATGAGTCGCCCAGATCCGGCACGCTACGGTCGGATCTACCTTCCTTGAAGGAGTAAAGAAGATCCACTATCTGCCCGAGGGTCACCTTATGCTCGGTAGGCACACGGCAGTATTCACCGTCACGGGTAGCCTTTCCGAGAATGGCGTTTATCATCTCGTCTACCAGATCGTCAATATAAACGAGGGTCAGAATCACGCTGCGGTCATTTACCGTAATGGGTAGATCCTTTGCTATATTATTGCAGAAGGTGGCAACGACGGAATTATAGTTAGGACGGCACCACTTGCCGAAAAGGTTGGGAAAGCGGTAAACGAGAACGTCCGCGCCCGTCTGCCTGCCGTAAGCGAAGAGCAGGTCTTCTCCTGCCTTCTTGCTCCTGCCGTAGGGATTGTCAAGGGCCGCCTGGATAGATGAAGATATCATCACGGGACAGGTATTGCCGTGAGCCTTAAGTGTGTTTAAGAGTGTCTCGGTAAAGCCGAAATTTCCCTCCATAAACTCGCTCTCCTCTTTCGGGCGGTTTACACCCGCCAGGTGGAAAACGAAGTCCGCCTCGCTGCAATAGCCCTCAAGGAGCGTGGGGTCGGTGTCTATATCATACTCAAATACCTCAAGGTCGGAGGAAAGCGCAGTAGTCTTATCCTTGCCCGTGCGTATGTTGTCAAGCGCCGCGCACAGATTCTTTCCCACAAAGCCGTGAGCACCCGTAATAAGAATTTTCATTTATCTACCAATCTTCTTTAATTCATCTCTGATAAACTCAAGGGACAGGAGCTTTTCCTTGACCGCTTCAACGCCTAAAAGCTCGGTGTTGTTAGAGTTAAACTCGGTGAGAGGATTTCTCTCTACATTGCCGTCGTTAAAGTACTTGTCGTAGTTAAGACCGCGGTTGTCGGAAGGCACACGGTAGAAATCACCCATATCAACGGCGGTAGCGCACTCCTCGTTGGTGAGAAGGGTCTCATACAGCTTCTCGCCGTGACGGATGCCGATGACCTTTATCTCGGTATCGGGGTTAAACAGCTCGGTGACCGCCTTGGCCAGAGTCTCGATGGTGCAGGCAGGAGCCTTCTGAACGAGAATATCTCCGTTTACGCCATTTTCAAAGGCAAAGAGAACCAGGTCCACCGCCTCGTCAAGAGACATGATAAAACGTGTCATAGAGGGCTCGGTGATGGTGATGGGATTACCCGCCTTGATCTGATCTATCCACAGAGGGATAACAGAACCGCGAGAGCACATAACGTTGCCGTAACGGGTACAGCATATCTTGGTCTTATCGGTGGTACGGCTCTTGGCAACGGATACCCTCTCCTCCAAAGCCTTGGTGATACCCATGGCATTCACGGGATACGCCGCCTTGTCGGTAGAAAGGCAGATAACGCACTCAACCCCCGCCTCGATAGCGGCAGTGAGCACGTTGTCGGTGCCGATAACGTTGGTCTTAACCGCCTCCATGGGGAAGAACTCGCAGGAGGGAACCTGCTTTAAGGCTGCTGCGTGGAAGATATAGTCAACCCCGTGCATAGCGCTCTTTACGCTCTCCAAATTGCGCACGTCGCCTATGTAGAACTTGATCTTCTCCGCCACCTCGGGCATCTTCGCCTGAAACTCGTGACGCATATCGTCCTGTTTCTTCTCATCGCGAGAGAAAATGCGGATCTCGCCTATATCCGTCTTTAAAAACCGATTAAGCACCGCGTTACCGAAAGATCCGGTACCGCCGGTGATGAGTAATGTTTTGTTCTTGAAAAGTGACATGTTATTTATCTCCTAAAACATTTCTTATTATGAAAAATAAATTTAGTGTATGCGTATATGGAATTCAGTGTTTTATCAGTTTTTGTTTTATGTATCCGGCAAAGTTGCCAAAATGTTATACAAACTCTGTTTGAGTTTTGGTTTCCGCACCAAAGCCTCTTACCATATTCATGCTAACAACAACTCACTACATAAAATAAACGCCCTATAAACTCCCCTGCAATTAACTGTTAAACTTTATAAGTTTCATAAGTAAAATAAAGACGTTGCTCAAAAACACTATTCGGATCGGGCTTATTGCCGTCATTAAACCCAATAATCAAATCTGCCAGTTCACCCAAAGTAACACTCATGATGCATTCCTCGGGCAAATAGCAAATGCCGTCATTTAAAGGCGCAACATCCATCTCTAACTGCATCATAAAAGAATCTATAACGTCATCTATATAATAGAATCTCATCTGCACGTCTCGATTATTTACAGTAAGTGGAATCCCTCTTTGAGCATTATAGCAGAATGTGGCCACCACCGAATGATGATTTGGTGTAGCCCACTTTCCAAAGGTGTTGGTAAGGCGATACACTATTGCCTTTGCTCCGGTCTCCTTTTCATACTCAAACATCGCCTTTTCAGCTGCCAACTTACTGTTGCCGTATTCTGAGCCGTTTGTAGCCTGAATACTGGAGGTGTATACAACGGGACAACAGTTATTATGCTTTTTCAGACACTCCAAAAGATCCTCGAGAAAAACGTGATTGACCTTTTCGAATTCAGTAACCTCCTTCGGGCGGTGAACCGCCGCAAAGTTGAACACAAAGTCGCAATCTTTTGTAAACTCGTCAATCTTGCTGACCGGGGTGTCAATACCAAACTCATATATCTCATATCCACCCTTTTTATTCAGTGCTTCTATGAGATTTTTACCCAAAAAGCCTTTAGAACCTGTAATAAGTATCTTCACTTCAACCTCTTTAGTTTTATAATAAGTCAGAGTTAAACTCGGCGAGAGGATTTCTCTCTAAGTTGCCGTCATCAAAACACTTGTCACGACTAAGACCGAAATTGTTCGAGAGTACGGGGGAGAAATCACCAATATCAACGACAGTAGCGCACCCCTTGTTCTCGTAAAGTTTCTCGCCATGACAGATACAGCAAACCTTGGTCTTATTAGTCGTACAACTCCCGACAACGGAAACCGGTAACGCACATCGTCTTACTTCTTCTCATAGCGAGAGAAAATACGTATCCCACCGATATCCGTCTTCAAAAGCTGATTCTGCACCACGTTACAGCGGTGATGCATAGCGTTTTGCTTTTGAAAAGCGGTGTTATAGTGTCACTTAAAAATACCATTAAAGTTTTTCGTTCTGCAAATTAATACCGCGAAACATTTTCATCGTATTTTCTTAATTATTTTGAGCATTCGATCCACAAACGGAATTTTAGCACGAACGTACCGCCTAAAGTCCGTTGAATCGGCAACACCCATCGCCTTAAGTGCACGATATTCTTTGATTGCCTCCAGATACTCTTCAAAGTCGATAGCTATGCACATTCTTAGCCGAATATACTTGATTTTTACCATTTCAAGATATTTGTCTCTATCTTTGATATCCAAACTGTTAAGAACGTTTACGAGTATACGCTCATACTCTGCAAACTGCTCCCTCTTTGTTTTGTAACTTTTTTTCGGATCTCGTGATACGCTTCCCGCATTATCGACAACGTAGTATATTGGTTTTTCGTAAAAAGCAGCTTTGTGCTCATAGAAAACCGGTAGTAACAACTGCCAGTTCTGCCCTTGTCTGGAGGGATATATCTCACGCTTTGGGTTAACTTTGTCAAATACATCCATTCGTATAACAGAATATCCGAAATGAAACCCGTTTCTCTCCATAATTGCCGTTTCAAACAGGTGTGGATTGTATTTATCTGTATTTCCCGCTGCGAATGTGCGCTTTATAATACTTGTATCCGCTTCATCTACCAGGTAACCGTCACAGCGCAAAACCGCATATCCCGGATTTTCCTCCAAAAAACCAACGGTCTCTGCGGCATATTCAGGAGCAGCATAATCATCCGTGCCGAACCAAGTCAGGTAGTCACCCGTAACCAGCTTCAGCGCATTGTTCAGCGCTCCGCCTATACCTGTATTCTCTTGATATATGTGTTTATATTCGTAACCCTTATCGCGAAAAGCCTGTTCATAAGAAGTCAACACATTCTCTGTGCTGTCAGTAGATCCATCATTCACTACGATAAGCTCTATACATGGATGCGTTTGCGCCAGAATAGAATCCAAAAATCTACTCACATAGCCCTCTCCGTTATAACAGGGGGCCATAACAGATAGTTTTTTCATTTCTTACTTTTCACCCTTCCCTTCACAGAATTCAGCATATTTGCAACACGTGCGGATATCACTCTCCATTCCTTACTTCGGAAAAACAAGAGGAAAAACATCGCGTTTGTAAGTATAGCACAGGTCACCGCCAACAGGATAAAGCGGACCCATGTAACCTCGCTTATGATGGGCGACAGAATAAGCTGCTCCAATGCTCCCAGCACCACAGTTACACCCAAATAAACGGAAAATTTCACAAAATACTGTTTTGCGCTTTCGCCAAACATATGTTTGTATACCACTATAGGGCGTGCTATATTAGCGAACAACCCCGAAACCACCGTTCCAATGTATACACCCGGCAGGCCGCACAGATAAACCATCACCAGCGACACCACAAGATTTATTCCGCCTTGCAGCAAAGAGACAAACTTATCCTGTTCAAATATACCGCCGGCGGTTTTCATATTGTTTACGGTAAGACGCTGACCCACAAGATACTGGCTGGCAATGATAAGCGCCAGCGACACGCCATCTATTTGGTTTTCAACGCCAATCCATAGTTGCACAAAAGGTTGAAAAAGAACCCAGTAGCAAATAGCAGAAAAGCCATATAACCAAAATCCAACAAAATTGTAGACGTCAAATATTTCCTTCTGACGATCCCTGCTTTCAAGAGCGATAAGATTACCTATGCTGGATATCATGCTGTTAAATACTACTGTAATCAACGTAGTAACTGATGTGATTATCAAATTATAATTTGATATCTTTCCCACCACGATTACGCTGATAAAGGCCGAAATAATAATATTATCCGTCTGATAAATACTTATTTCGCCGATCTTATGAATCATAAGAGCAAATATGTTCTTCTTTAAGGCCTTTACCTCTTCCTTCGGCAGAGGAACCGTTTCTTTTTCGCAAAGGTATGGGTATCTCTTGTTAAGATACAATCCTATAAACACCTTTTGCAACAGTTGCAAAACTGCCTGTACCAACAGATAGACCATATAGTCTCCGAACAGCACAAGCGAGACTATCTGCCCGAGGGTTATTATCACAGAAAAAACACTGTTAAAATTGTTAACAATATATCCCTTTTGTTCAGCGTTAACAAGTCCGTATTTGTATGAAACAAAATATGTAGATACGGTATTAAATAAAAATATCAGATAATATACAGCAACATTTTGAATGTGTTCTGCACCGTTCACAAGATAAGGCAAAAACGGCAGCAGCAATACTCCGATTACGGTAACGATCAACGCAATGACACGGTATGCATTTTTATACAACCGCATCAAAGACTTTACTTTTTCTCTGTCCCCTTCTGCAACCGGCTTATAAAGGCTGTAATTGATTGCGGTTCCAATACCCAACTCGGTGAGTGAAAGCATACCAAGCACACTGGAAAACAACCCATTTATACCTAGATATGACACACCTATTGTGTAAATAAAAACTGTTCTAGACACAAAATGCACAACTAGGGTTACAAAATTACTCATATAACCCCACAGTATATTCTTTACTGCATTTTCTGTTCTGGAGGATGTGCCTGACATTTAAACACCTTTATCTATTAGACAGATTTTCTCTTAAGAAATTCAGCGACTGCTCTTTTTTTTCTTCAAACAACGTCTGCGGTTTAGAGAAGTCAATATCACTTAAGCCCTCTAAATAATCCACATTACGCTTGGCTTCCACATCACAAAAGCGCTCTTGACAGCCAAACAGCTCAAGTAAACTGTATATTCGTGACTCCATATACTTCATACCGGCTCTTTGAAAAACAAAGAAATTTTTTTCATATATATTTGAAAAGACCGTTGCGTGGAAGCTGTCGGTAAAAACATACTCCGCATTTTTTATCAATTCTAAAAATCGGTTTGGAGATACGCTGTACAAACGTATGTCGCCAAAGCCCACATCCGACATGATAAATGCACCTCCGCTGTGGGGGATATTCACCACCTTCAGTCCACGGCGGGCAGCATACTTCGCCGCTATACGCCTGATACATTTATCGTCTCCGAGGAAATAGCAAAAAACGTACTTTTCGTTTATGCTCCTTTCCCCGGCTATTTCATCCCACTGCTCAGCAGAGAGCAGTAATGTGGGGTCCAGTACCCACTCGGTTTCCACCGGTGAAAGTTCATCTATAACGGAAACCCCATCCTTCTCACGCACCGAAACCGCGTTGAAGTCGCGAAGGTGTTCACGAACCCTCTCCTTCTGTACAGGCGTTAGAGCCTTTATCCCAAGGCTTGCTCCGTACGAAAGCTTCAATTTATCGGACGGCACAAACGCCAAAAAATACGACGGTTCATACCAATTAAGATTCCACACTTGATCGCTCCCGGTAATAAAAGCATCATAGTCCCCCACACACTCACCTATGGTCTCGGGAGTATACACTCGATCACTATGAGGTATGACATTTTTATTAAACTCACCAAAAGCGCTACGCCGATTTTCACGCACGGAATGTCTTTTTTCTTCGTATTTTCTGGTAATATATCTAACCGCTCTTTTTATCTGGCGGCCCAAGATATGTTTCGCACCTGCCGAAGGCGATAAAGAGCACGGTTTGGATTCCGCAGCTTCCATTCCGAACGCTGAACATTTTGACTCGTAACTGATCTGGTAAGCATCGCAACCCATATCAGACAGGACTCGGCACAATGCATACGCCTGAAGATTACCGCCGTAATTCTCGCTCTTATAATAATGTGTAAGTATACCGATTCTCATCTCACAACTCTTTGCTTTATTTAAGAATTTTATACATAATTCCATACAACGGGAGTGCGTGCCTCATAAGAAATATATTTACTTTATTTTTTAAAGATAGATCTGACATTGGTAAAGATGACACTAAAGATATTGCTCTTTTTAATTCATCAGCCAGTTCTCTCTGCATACCGCGCGCCAACGTCTCCCCAACGCAATATTGAACTGAACCAACCAACATTCTTTTTACCTTATGTGCAAATTCCGGGTATTCTTTTTCGTAAAAAGCATACATTTGCTGATACGCATTCACCGCTTGATACTTGACTCTAGAAAACGACTGGGTCATCGTAGAATTTTCTCTTTCTTCATAGTGATAGGACCCAACTTCGCGGCTCACTGTTTTGCCGGCCTTAGCCAGTACTCTGAATATGGTAGCGCAGTCCTCATATGCTCGCATGTGAGGAAACCGAACACCGTCAAAAAGTTCTTTTTTGTATAATTTAATACACGGGGACTGCCCTAAACCAAACTCTCCGTTCAAATGTGCTACCATGATGTCCGGCTGCGTTAATACACGTTTAACCCCGCTATTATCGGACTCTTTAGATAAAGCACAACAAGACACATCTGCATTCTCTTCAAGCATATCCGAGAGCAACGACTTATACATATCCGCGTCAATATAATCGTCACTGTCTACAAATCCAATATAATCTCCGGTTGCAGCATCAAGCGCCATATTTCGAGCAGAACCCTGTCCTCCGTTTTCCTTTTGCAGAAAAACTACCCTGCCGTCCTTTTCGGCATACTGTTTACACAGTGTCGCACTACCATCGGTAGAACCATCATCCACGAGTATGATCTCCAAATCTCGATACGTTTGCAAAATAATAGAATCCACACATCGACATAGATAATCCCTAGTATTATATATAGGAACAATTACCGATATTTTGCCCGTATTCATATCCGCTTTTTCACCCCCTCTTAATTGAGCAGAATTCTTTTTTCAATCATACAAGCGCATAATGATCGGCGGTGTCCGGTGATGTTTTTCACCGATAGCCGTACCCCAACTGTAAATCATGCCAAAGCAGTGCCTTGTGGGGTATCGTCAAAGCGTCAATTCCACTGCACACATCTTCAACTGTTGTGTCATTTTCAAACAACGCAACATAGCCTCTTTTCGAGATATCTCTCCATATTGTATACGGGAACGATAACCGAGATCATCCTTTGTACCAATTATGCTTAAGCGGCAGAGCGGGACTGAGAGGTCCCTCTGTATACAGCTCGCACTTTCCTTTCTTCTTTAATTCTTCTATAAACGCTATCAATCGCTTGTAAGACTGTGCGGGATTCCACTCTTCCGTAATGGATCTGTATGCCTCGCGTCCTATGCTCTCTCGCAAATTGCGATCATCAACCAAAGAGCGAACCTTTTCGGTGAGCATCTCCACATCTCCGCTGACATACAGCAACGCATTTTCCTTATCTTTGGCCAAGAAGTTTGTGGCTCCGGCTCCATGGCTGGCTACACACGCCACTCCGGAATTCATACATTCGTTAAGAGTAGCCCCCCAGCCTTCCTTGAAATCGCTGGTAAACATAAATATATTTGCCCGATCCATCATCTCTCGGGTATCCTCTATCAGGCAACGCCCCTTGAAGATAACGTTATCTTCTATACCGAGCTTAATTGCCAGAGCCTTTAGGTTGTCCTCCTCTTCACCTGTTCCTATCACGGTCAGGCGAGGAGCATAACCCATTTTTTTCAGGTTAGCAACCACCCGCAAAGCGTGATCGCAGTGCTTAAGAGCAACCAGTCTGCCCACCCAGATAAACTCCAGTCCATCAGACTGTTTGGACGCCATCAACTCGTCTATATCCTTTTCATACACGGCAGGCTGATAGCCCCACTTATACATTTTGCCCTTAAACGCTCCGACTCTTGAAAAATCAAGTGCCGCAAAAGAGCTTGCGCAAAGAAGATGGAAGTTGCTGTTTTTGGAAGGCTTTACAAATCTCTCCTTTATCCTGCCTAAAGTAATGGGATTCATATAACGAAGGATATTTCCCTTGAAGAGTCGCTCGGAATAATAAATAGTTAATTTATTCTCTTTTATCCTATTTTCCAAATACTCGTGAGGAGCCGCACCGAAAATAAGTACCTCTGCCTCATCACACAACTTCTTCGCATAAGCCTTATCTTCGTTTGCGTTGATGATGAATTTTCTGTCCGAGCCCGAGCCAACGCCTTTGCGATCATCATCCAACTCCTCTGTAGCTATAAATACAAAGTCGTCTCCGTATATCTTATAGAGCTCATCACAGGTGGGTCCGGATATATGTCCATAAGCATTCGCTAAATACACTATCTTCATTTGAGTTCACCATTTACATACAGCTCCGCTTGACTGCAATAATGATCTATCAGTCTTTGACTATTTCCTGTACTTATACACGAGAGATGATCTGTGATCAAAACCCTTCCGCTTTTACGCAAAGGGTGACTTAGGGGCAACGGATCCGGTGTAGTGGCATCCAACGCAGCCCCTCCCAAATGCCCATTGTTTATACTGTCGAGCAAAGCTTTCTGATCTACGCTGTTCCCTCTGCCTACATTAATGAAAAGCGCGCCGCGTTTCATAAGAGAAAATGTTTTTTTGTTAAATATACCGTCGGTTTCATCCGTTGCGGGCAATGCACTTACGACCACGTCCGCAAGAGCGATGAATTCCTCCAGCCTGTCCGGTGCATAAAGCTCATCAAAATGCTCTGCATGGGTCACAAACTTATCAAAGCCGATTATCCTACCGCTTTGCATACCCTTGCAACGTAACGCTACGTTTCGGCCGATATCTCCTGCGCCGCAAATAATAACCGTAGCCCCCGCAAAATCGGTTGAACTAAGAGCCGGAACGGAATACTTCTTTCCTACCGCATTTGAAAGCGCGGATTTCATCAAAAAGATAATATCGCCGATAACGCATTCGGATATAGGTAAGCCGTATACGCCTCTGGCAGTTGTAAGCAAGACGTCCCCGCTATACAGGGATCTGTCATCATAACCGTTTAACCCTGCAGATGAAAGCTGTAGCCATTTAAGTGAGGTCATCCTCTTAAGCGATTCTTTTCGGGGAGAGCCGAAAAAGATCTCTATCCTACCGTAATCATCGTCAGAAACAACGTTAATATCATTGATCACTTTGTAATCTGCGAGAATCGTCTGCAATTTACCAACATCAAGCCCCTGAACTATTGCCAGTTTTTCCCCTTCCGCAAAATGCATTTTAGGAGTTCTGTGCGCCTTAACGGCCTGCTTTTTATCGTATAAAAACTGCTTGAGAGACATTATGTTAGCCTTTCGCTCAGTACAAATAACCGAGCACCTTTATCCTTTTTTCGCCGATAATTATAAGCTCGCTGATAAGTAACGTGGAAGACAGTATCACGATCGTATATAAAACAGAGTGCATATCGCTGATACCGAATAACTCACATATCGAAAGAGGGATCCGCTGAGTCAAAAATACCAACGTGCTCAATTTTCGCAAATGAATGGACACTCCGCCTTTGGCAAAACGATCACCCACTCCCTTTTCACTCAAGGAAAGCAAAAGCATCACAAAGAAATATGTGAACGGCAATAACGAAAGCTTCAGATCAACGCTCTTGGTCTGCCATGAGAACACATACTGGATCGCAGCCTCTGCCACCACAAGCAAAAATGATGAACAGGTCAACGTCAGATATTTTCTTTCGTTTCGCGAAGCCTTATCCTTGTTTTCGTATATATAGGCTCCAAGGATAACGTATACAAGGCCAAAGGTCACACCGTTCTTAACTCCGCCGAAAACGTAAAAATACCCGTCAATTATCGATGATACTACAGGAATCTCGCTAAACAATCCGTAATACGCTGAAATCAAAGTGCCGATAGTGTATAAAACCGCACCCACAACAAGAGTACGTTTGGTACCGAGTCGCTTGAAAAGCACATACCCTATGCCTGCTCCGACCGCCATCGCGAGCAAATACCAGATTGTCGCATAACTGCCCACAAAGAAGAAGTCCCTTATGTAAATCAACAGTTTATTGATAGAAAAGCCGTTCACGACCCAACCGTATACAACAAACGGCAAATAAACAACAGTATATATCAAATACAAGCCTACTGCTCTTCTTTCGTACCGAAGGATAGCAGCGTTCTTCTCATCTGTGCGATCCAGCTTTCCAAAAAGAAAGAATCCGGACACTGTGAAGAAAAATGGTACGGCAACCGTAAATACGGTGTTTCGCAAAAGCATTTGACCGGCTCCGCTCACCGACAGCAGCACATTTGTATGTATAAACACAACCATCAGCGAAAAAACAAACTTCGTAACATCTATCAGGGGAAACGTTTTACCTTTCATTTTCTCTACCCTTCTCTTATCACAATATGAATTTAACTCTAACTGACATGGAATCTGATCGGCGCTTTTCACCTTGTTGCAACGCTTTCCGCTATAAATCCGCATACCAACAAATCATTCTTCCGAAAACACCTTGAAGTATATATCGCACATATCGTCTACGTTCTTTTGTCTATTGTGCCATATAGACGCCTTTTGCTTACTGTTTTCAGAAAAGGTCTTCGCCAACTCATCATCCTCGATCAGTCGGATGATCTTTTGTGCCAACACCTCATATTCGCCGTAATCGTAATGGAATCCGTCTATACCGTCGGTTATCAGATCAACCATACCTCCCCTGAAGGCCGCAACAGAAGGCACTCCCAAGTCCATAGCCTCTCTCAAGGTAGCAGAGGCATTCTCCATTGCCGAGGGGATCACGCACAGCCTGCAGGAATTCATTGTTTCTATAACCTGATCAGTATTCAAGCGGCTATAGAAATACACATTATCCTCTAAGCCGTGCTTTTTAATAAGCTTTGAAATATACTTGGTATATCCGTCCCTTGCAACCAGTCTGCCATTTCCGTCCGACGGTGCGATGAAAACAGCTCGGACGTCAGGGTATATCTTTTTCACAAGTGCAAGGGCCTCGATTATGATATGCCCTCCCTTAAGCGGGAGTGAGCATGCGGTGGAACCATATATTTTCTTTTTTTCTGCTTTACCTATATCCCATTTATCGCAATCATAAAACTTCGCCCGCAGATTATAATAAGCCCTGAAATAATGAATATCGGGATTAATACCCTGCATATAAGCCTTATCCCAATCGGTTCTGCCCGTAGCATATTTGACCCCGCGTATGAGCTCCTTCTCATACTTCACGTTCTTTTTCATCAGGATCTTCTTTTCAAGCATACCGTTGAAATGCAGATTTTCACGAAAAGTCCTATTAGCCAGTAACGTACCAATAGGCAACTCACCGTCATTTTTCTCAGCTATCTTCCCTATAACCCCCTGAATGGTAAGCAAATATTCTTTCTCGGGATAGGCACGCATATATGGTAACGCATGGCTATACTCCGTTCCGTGAACATGCACTATATCCGGAGAAAAATCCTTCTCTACCATATCCCAGTATTTGGTTAACTTGCCGGAATAAAAGAGCATCGTTTTTCCGTTTCCGGGCAACATAAAATACGTAACGCCGTTAAGAATGACAGCTTTATACTCTTCGCCGTAGACGCAGGCTATGCCGAGTTCTATATCATCCCTTTCCGATATCTTGTCAAGCAGGTCGTCCATCCAAGTGCCGCTGGCACTCGTTGTAACCCCCAAATGGGAAGCTATAGGGGGAAGTAACATATTAACTATCCACAGCACCTTGATCTTTTCGGTCTTTGATGTTGTCATATTGATAAATCCCTTTCTCAAGCCAAAACCGAACCTGACTGCCACATAAAGTTATAAGGAGCCAATCCTGTAGTGGAAAATTTGTATATGCCATAAAGAGTCAAAACAATAATTAACATACCGGTTACCAGGCGCCGCTGATCCCCCTTAAAAGAATTAGCGATAGCGGGCAGCATGACCATCTGACCAAAGGCAAAGAAGAAACTCATTCTCTCCAGGATGTCTGCGGCAAAATACCTGGAAGCAAAAAGCACGAAGGCAAACAAGGTCACGTAAAAGAAATAGACGAAATTCGGATCTTCCTTTTTTTCCGCTGTGAAAAAAACCGCCAGAAAAATGATCAACAAATAGATTATTACGGTTACGAGCCCTCCACTTTGAGCCGTACTGCTGTAGTTTCTTTCAAAAACGTCATTTCCCCAAGTCATCAGTACGCTGGATGCCATAGATACTAAAAACAGGACAAAGCTAACTCCGGCAATGTTTTTCCTGGTGAATTTTATTCCGTACAAAAAATACGCAACGAAGAATACTATAGCCCCTTTATGATACAGCAACGCGATCAACACGAGAACGGTAAACATTATCGCACGTCTTTTTTTGGCATATTCAAATGCAAACAAACATATACTCATAGCGATGGCCTGACGCAGACCCTGTACCATAAAGTTGAAAAGGCCCATCGTCACAAACACGTATATGCCCAAAAATACGTCTTCGCAGTTCTTATAAGCGAACCTGCACACGGATATGGAAAAAAGTGCCCCGGTAAGCACAAACAACCATCTTGGATTAAGCAAAAACTTTGACAAAAACCACACCGTGTAAACGTAAAACGGTTCCATAGTGGTATCTTCAAAATACTCATCGAGTCCCTTAAAATGGATCTTTGAGAGCTTTTCCCAGCTCTCACTATAGCGCATCGTATCGGTGCTGCCGTTATATATGCTTCTGAAAGCTATCATAAAAAATATGATAAAACCGCAGATAACCAAAAAGCCACGCTTGCTTTTCGCATCATAGTTGATTCGGGGCTTTCCCCGTCTTCCGTTATAAAGAAGCGCAGATAATACTATAGCACCTAAAAATAACAGGTAATTAATATCCAACTTTTTACCTTAAAATATCCTTATACATAGAAATGTATGCACTCACGTTTTCCTTACGTGCGTGAGCGCGCTCGGTCTTTTCTATTGCCGCCCGAGAAACACGGCTGCAAAGCTCATCATCCGAAAAGAGCTCATCCAACCTTTTCGCCAAATAGCCATACTCGGGGAAATCGTACAGAAATCCATCTACCTTGTCAGAAACAAAGTCTGCTATCCCCCCACGGAAGCTTGCTATGCACGGCACACCAAGAAACATAGCCTCCCTTAGCACCATAGAGGTGCTTTCCAGTGCCGACGGAATAACCGTTACGTGCGATAACAGAGCGTCTTCTATCATTTGCTCACCGGTCTGTTTCCCCAAAAACTCAACGTGGCCGATCATCCCGTTCTTTTGAATCAATCTGTTAAGATACCGTGTGTAAGCACCTGTTACCTTAACATTTCCGTCTGCCCCTTCCATTCCGGGCACGCGTATCTTTATATCAGGATACTTTTCCTTTAATAGCGCTGCCGCGCGGATAAGCATATGCAGTCCCTTTAGCGGCGTTGTGCTGGGTGTTGTGAAAACAGAGTGCCTGACCGCACCTTTCACACTCCACTTATCTGCGGTATAAAATTCATCCCTAAGATTGTATTCAAGCCGATACACCCTTAGTTTCGGGTTGTGTATCAACGCGCATGATGTATCCCACGTGTTGCAACCGTTTACGGCTACCGCTCTGCGAAACATCTCGCTTTCGTGCTTGGCGTTCTTTTTGTGAACAAAGTGAAGCTCTATCTCTCCGTTTAAGTGCAACCACTGTTTTAGTGTTCTGCCGAAAACAAAATGACGTAAAGGTATCTCTCCGAAATCCACGTCCTTAATGCGATTGATAACGCCTTGGATAGAAATGACGGCCGGAACGCACGGACAGGTACGCATAAAAGAGAGCCCGTGAGAATACTCTGTGCCGTGAATATGTACGAGATCCGGCTTGAACTCCTCGTTTATCTGTGCCCACAGCTTTTCATACTTCTTTGTATAGAAAAGCATATTCTTTCCGGTCCCCGGTAGCAGATAATATGTAACACCATCAAGCTCGATACGGCGGAATTCCTTGCCGTACACGCAGGCAATAGCAATCTCGGTATCCTCTCTTTGCGAAAGACCCTGAGGGATATCGATAAGCCAACTGCCGCTGGCGGCAATAGGCGCACCGATATGCTCAGCCAACTTGGGCATTACTATATTAACAATCCAAAGGATCCTCATTATCTCTCCTTCAAGACCTCGTTTAACGTGTCTTTAAATACCTCTTTTACCCTCTCCGGGCTGTGATTATTGATTCCCACGCGGGCGGCGCTCTCTGCGTACTCACGAACGAGCTCGGGGCATTCCGCCAGTTTGCGCAGAGCCGCAAATATATCAGCCTCACCGGCCGCCGCAAGAGCAGCTCTCTCTTCCGAGAGATACCTCATAGGCGCAGTATCGGTATTGCCTACCGCAAAGATACACTTACCCGCAGAAAGATAGTCGGTAAGCTTTGTGGAAAATGACAGCCGTGCCACGTTTGCATCAGGACCGTCGATATCCTCTAAAAATAACAGTATATCCGCCTCTCCCTGCAGCTTTATTACCTCACTCTGCGGGATCGGAGGATGAACGGCGCAGAAGCCGTTCTCTATGCGGCGGAGCATCTCATCTTCGAGGGAGGTTCCTGTATAAACGTCAAGAATGAGCTTTTCCCCATCTTTATTTACTTCGGCAAGAGCCTTTGCAACCTTTTCGAGACTTCTGTCCCTGCCTATAAGCAAATTACCTGTATAAAGCATTCTGAGGGGAGACTCAACTGACTCATACTTCACCTCAGGGATCTTATTCAGAGGTTTAGTCAATACTCTGCAATCAATTCCAAACGTCTCATCCGCCTCTTTTTTAGTCATTTCAGTTATGGCAAAAAATGCGGAGCTTATCCTTGCCAGACGCTTAAGTGAACGCTTCTGAAAAAAGCGATAGATCTTATAGCCAATATTTTTATGCTGTTTGTACGTGAAATTATCGTCCCATATATATCCGATAGCCTTTGCGCCCGAGCGCTTTACCGCATACTCTATTATGCGATTTATGTGTATATACCCCTCCATGGAATGGAGAATTATATCCGGATTAAAGCTGTCTATAAACTCGGTAAGCTCAGGTGTCTTCCACCTGCCCAGCCACCAGATGAGCTCCCTTGCCATAAGCATGGAGTATCTGCGCTTTTTCTTCATACGGCCGTAAAGCTCGTCATGAGCCGCAAGATCTTCTTCACCCGAAGAGGAGGTGTCTGCAGTTACCTCATAGCCGGTCTTGGTTTTTCTTTTTAACAGGCTTTTTATCACCCTGTTTTCGGAAACACAGAAATAACGTGAACAGACGGGACTGTTGGGCACCTCGTCACGAATGCATATGTTGGCTATATTTTCCGAAGGGTAGTCAGAAAGGATAGATGCCCAGGTATTGGCGCCCACACGGTCATTCCACGAGGGAACAGCTATTACAAGGATCTTACAATTATTATCGTTCTTTTCCGACATAATCATTCTTCTCCGTCATTACAGTTTTCCACGAGGATCCTGTAAAGCTCCTTTGCCACGTGAATGCTGTCATAGCACGAAACCTCAACGTTTGAAAGCCTTTCGCGCAGTTGGTCATTACCCAGCACCTGCTCTACTCTGTTTGCCATACCTTGGTAATCGTCCACGTCTACCAAAAAGCCGTTTTCGCCGTCGGTAATAACCGTTACGTGTCCTCTGTTTCGGGTGGCGATCACGGGCAACCCGCAATACATTGCCTCCACAAGATTGATGCCGAATCCCTCGCGTATACTTGATGCGACGCAGATATCCGCCCCGCGCATCAATCTGCCTATATCACTTCTCCAGCCCGTAAAGATCACACGGTCGGAAAGTCCGCACTCACTCGCCTTATTCTGAAAATGAGATCCATAATGATCGGGGCCTACCAACATCAAATAGACATCAACGCCCCTTTCTCGCAGCACCTTCACTGCGTCGATCAGCATACCTTGATTTTTGTTCTTTATCAATTCCGCCACGTATATCAGGACAACAGAGCTATCCGAAATCCCAAATTCATCCCTGACTGCATTACGGTCACCGGTACAGTCGTCTGTCTTTAGTCGAGCCGTATTGAAGCCAACACCCGGAGTCAACATGACCTTCGACTTTTTAGACATTTTGGACAGTGCAAGCTCATAGTCCTCTTTATTTATGGTGAAGATCATATCCGTCACACGAGAAAGCATCTTCTCCACAGGATAGTACAGGCACCAATTCAGCAGCGAAGCTCCCTTATAAAAATGAAACCCGTGAGCAAAATACACCACCTTCGTGCCGCTTTTCCTGGTTTTCATCGACGCCAGGCGCGCTGCCAGCCCCCCCACCGGAGTATGACAATATACGACATCGTACTTTTCGCGGTCAATTATCTTTTTGAGCTCTCTGATGCCCTTGAACGTTTTCAGTGAAAAAGGAGAGCGCTTCCACGGCATTTTGTATTGATTTCTGCACCCGGGTATAAAGTCATCCCCGGCACAGGCTACGTCAACGATGTATCCGTTCTCGGAAAACTCGTTTATGGAAGGCAGGTGAAATTTCAAGATATGCTCTTTTGCCACGTTTGCAACAAAAAGTATCTTTTTCATCTCTCCACCATTTCTTCATTGTTCTTTTGCTCGGCATTGCCGGTAACTTCCGGGCGTTTGGGAGTCTTGTTTTTAATAGGTTCAAAAGTAAGGGCTCTCATCCTATCACACCGTTAACGCAGGTCTTTACGTCGGTCCTGTTCTGTTCAAATTCTGCCGCGCCCCAGCCCTGCACCTCTTTTTCACGCAGGCGTATCTTTGCCACCTCTTCCTTGAGGTTAAGGGTGGTCTTTCCCTCTGCATCCACCTCATTACGGAAGGTGCGAGAAAGGATAACTGCAGAGGACCCCAGGCGATAATGCTCGCCGATGATCTTTTCTGCAGGCAACATACCCTCTCCGATCTTAGCAATGCCGCCAAAGCCGAAGGGCTTGCCCGCAGCCTTTATCTTATCTGCCATATATTCCACCACACCGCCGCTGAGCAGCTCGAACATGAAGGAAAGTCCCATGCTTATATGCAGGTCGTTAAGACCGATGTATATCTCGTCCACCCCGGGTACAGCCAGGATATCGTCAAGGCGAGTCATAGCCTGAGCGGTCTCGATCATGGGAACTGTCTTTGCTCTGCCGCCCACACAGTCAACAAATCTTTTTACGTCTTCAGCGTCATACACCATAGGAAGCATCACCAGGTCAGCGCCGCCATCGCACACACGGTCTATCTCCTCCTTGGAAAGAGGATTTATGGGATTAACGCGCACTAATAGCTCGGAGGTGGTAAGCACCTCTCGCAGCTTCTGCACGTCGTCAATGGAATTCTTGGTTATAAAGGTATTGCGTCCCTTCTGACGGTCAGCCTTATTTATGTATTCAAGATCAAGGAATATACGGTCAACCCCGCACTCCTGTGCTCTCGACGCGAATTTTGGATCCCCCGTCAGCAGCATCAGATTCATCATTTCTATCATCCTCTATTCCGAGAAGTTTTTTGTAATCGGCGATAATATTTCCGATCATCATAGAGCGCTCAAAATATTCTTCCGCACGGGCTCTGCCACCCGCCGAATACAGCTTCATTCGCTCCTTATCCTCACGAAGAGCTGTCATCTCTTTCGCCAAGGCCTCCGCATCCTTTGCGGGGACCAACACACCTGAGATACCGTCCTCAATGACCTCGCTTGGTCCGGGAATATCGGTAGTTATAACGGGAAGTGCCATAGCGATCCCCTCCTGGATGACCTTACCAAAGCCCTCTCTGTAGGTTGGATGCACCAGGATATCCATGGCTGCGAGATGCCTGCACACCTCTTTAGGCGGTACGTCGCCCGTCATTATGATATCCGGGCACTCTTGCGCAAATCTTAAGTTTTCGGGGTCGGGGCCGTATTTATCGTCCAGCATACCCACAAGAAAGAGCTTTGCTCCCTTTATACCGCGAAAGGCGGTAATAAGCTCGTTGACGCCCTTGTCAACGTTAAGTCTGCCAACGTAGCCGTAGACAAATTCGTCCTCCCGAACACCGTACTTTTCTCTTATCTCGGCACGCCACTGCGCCTTACGGCTTATGTCAAATTCATTTAGGTCGACACCCACCGTGCCGCCTATGCCGATAACGGATATCTTATCCGCCTTACAAAGCCCCTCTTCAATGGCAAACTGCCTGTTTTTCGGACTCTGTCCCTTAACGTGAGTGGAAAAACGGCAGGTGATCTTCTCAAGGGTCTTGAAGATAAAACGCTTTAACCCACCGAAAGTCACATATCTTATGCCCCATTGGCAGTACACTCTGCGAGGGATCTTGCATAGCCACCCTGCTATAGATGCGTAAAGGGCCGCATTGGGCGTGGAATACTGTATAACGTCGAACTTATTCTCTTTAAAGATCTTTAAAAAGGCTCTGATGCCACGGATAGCCCCCACGGGGTCAACCCCCCGCGCCATCTTCACGGGAATGCAGGTGGCAAAGTCGGAATTGCGTTCGATAAACGCCTCGTCCATATCGCAGACCAGGGTAACCTCGAAGCCCTCCTTAGCCATAGCGCGCATGGTGTCCACCACGAACCAGTCCATGGTCTTGGATATGGTGGTCAGAGCACATATCTTCTTTTTTTCGGCGCTCATTTCTCCACCTTTTCTTCCTCGGGCTTTTGCTCGGCCTCACCTGTGCCGCCGGTACCGCCCTCTACCACTCCGTCGCTCTTAAGCACGCTCAGAATAGTTCCGAAAAAGCACTTGCAGTCAAAGCCGAAGCTCATCCTCTCCACGTACTCGCCGTCAAGGCGCGCCTTCACGTCTATAGGAAGCTCGTCTCTGCCGTTTATCTGCGCCCATCCGGTAAGCCCGGGGGGCACATCGTTGGCGCCGTACTTATCTCTTTCCGCTATCAGATCATCCTGATTCCAGAGGGCAGGGCGAGGGCCGATAATGCTCATACTGCCTGCAAAGATATTGAAAAGCTGAGGCAGCTCGTCCAGGCTGGTCTTACGCAAAAATCCGCCGACCTTAGTTATGTAGGATACCCCAGTGCCCAGCTCGTGAGTGGGGCAGTCCTTAGGTGCCTCGGTCTTCATACTGCGAAACTTAAGTATTTGAAAATGCTTCTTATGTATGCCCACGCGAGTCTGCTTAAAGAAAACCGGGCCTTTTGAATCTATCTTTATCATAACGGCTATTATCAGCATAGGCAGTGCAAGCACCAGAATGCCTATACCCGACAGCAATATATCTATCAACCTTTTGAAAAACGCCTTATACATTACATATCCTCAAATACGCGTAATTATAGTTATACATATAATATTATATAACAACTGTTAACTAAAGTCAAGAAAAAGTGGTGCTGCGGAATTTTTTGGCGGAATTTTTTCTAAAAATATCGAAATAGCCTTGTATTCCCGTTTTAAATATGCTAAAATATGCGTGTATAGGCACGCCGTGCCGTGAGCAAAACTCTTTTTTCAGAAAGGCTTCTCCCTCGTGCGAGAAGATTGGTGAAAACATGAAATACACCGCTGTTATTTTCGGTCTTGACGGTACTCTGCTCAACACTCTGAGCGACCTGACCGATGCTGTAAACAAGGCTCTCGCTAAGGGTGGCTACCCCGCTCGAACTGAGGCTGAGATCGCTGAGTTCACCGGTAAGAGCACCGGTGAGCTTATCCGCCGTGCTGTTCCCAAGGGAACTACCTGGGAGGAGTCCTGGGAGCTTATCGCACCCTGTAACGAGTACTACTCCGCTCCCGCTTCCGAGAAGACCGTTCCCTACGACGGTATCGTTGACCTTCTTGACAAGCTGAAGGCAGAGGGCGTTAAGATTGCCGCTATCTCCCAGAAGCCTCAGGAGGCCGCAGAAGAGATGGCTAAGGCCGCTTTCGGTGACCGCCTTGACGTAGTCGTTGGCGAAAAGGAAGAGAGCAAGAAGATCCCCGCTCCCGATATGATCTTCGAGATCATCGATAAGCTGGGCGTTAATAACTACGAGGTGCTGGTAGTCGGTGACAACGACTGCATCCTGCAGACTGCAAAGAACGCAGGCGTTAAGTGCATCAACGTTACCTGGGGCTTCAAGACCAGATACTTCCTCGAAAACCACAGTGCTACCGATATCGTAGACTCAGCAGAAGAGCTCTTGGCTAAAATGTAAGAAAAGGACCGGGTCGTGCATCCTTTGTGCACGACCCCTTTTATTCGTATGAACAAGGTATATAAAAACGAAGAAAGCAATCTGCACAAGGGACACAGAAAACGACTGAAGGATAAATATATCGCTCTGGGCACCGAGGGTCTTACCGACGCGGAGATGCTGGAGCTCATCCTCTTCTACGCTCTGCCGCAAAGGGACACCGCGCCGCTTGCAAAGGCGCTTCTCGACCGTTACGGCTCGGTGAGCGCTATTCTGGACACACCGAGAGAGCGCCTGATGGAGCTGGACGGCATAAACGAGCATTCCGCCCTCTTTCTCTCCCTGCTTACCGAGGTGGGAAAGCTCTACCGAATGGATAAGTTAGATGAGGACAACCTCTTCGAGGATAAGGAAAAGATCGCAAGATACCTTATGGCTATGCTGTGTACCGAGCGCAGAGAACGCACCGCTATGCTCTGCTTCGACAGACAGCGCAGACTGCTTTCCGCAGAGATAATCTTCGACGAGGACGTGGGGCAGATGACCTCCGCTCATATAAGGAAGGTGGCTTCCCGCGCTTTAGGCGTGGGCGCCCACGCCATAGCTCTCGCACATAATCACGAGAGCGGCATCTCCGAGCCCTCGGAAAACGACATTTCCGCCACCAACGCCCTGGACGTGGCTCTCGGCGGAGTGGAGATACATTTAGTGGAAAACTTCGTCGTTACCGACGATAAGTTCGTGGGTATCAAGGAGTTTATCATCGAAAATGGATATGAGAATGCATGAAAAAAGCACTTCGAAAGAAGTGCTTT
>JAZQCR010000112.1:0-6255 GCA_045546375.1 Eubacteriales bacterium
GGACAAAAGAGGTCTTTTTGAATGATGTTTGCCTTCGGCAAATGATGTCGGCTTCGCCTAATGATGTTCGCTTCGCGAATGATGTGTGGCTTCGCCACATTTTATGGCAAACATCGCATCATTGCAAAACGAAGTGGAGCAACATCATTATGCGGAGCAAAACATCATATCGCCGTAGGCGATGCATCATTGAATTGTTCTGAATTTTATGATATAATTAAATAAAGGAGGCGATTTTGTGAAAGAAAATAAGCTAGCAGAACTGTCAATGGATTTCTCTGTGGATATTATTAACCTTGTTAAGCGTTTAAAATCTAACCACGAATCAATTATCTCTAACCAAATCGGCAGAAGTGGAACGAGCATCGGTGCCAACATCCACGAAGCACAGTACGCACAAGGAAAGAAAGACTTTGTTTCCAAACTGGAAATCGCCTTGAAAGAAGCAAGCGAAACAGGTTATTGGATTGAGTTGTTGCACAGAACCAACTACATAGACGAGCAAGCATATAAAACGCTTTCTGCAAAGTGTACTTCCTTGCGTGTAATGCTGATTGCCTCCTGCCGAACCGCAAAGGAGAATTCGCAATGAAGCGCGTGATCGTGATCGGATGTCCTGGAAGCGGTAAAACAACTTTTGCCGAAAAACTAAGTAAGAGAACAGGTTTGCCGTTATATTACCTTGATGCTATCTGGCATAAGCCTGATAAAACACATATTTCAAGAGAAGAATTTGATCAAAGAATACAAGAGATTTTTGCAACAGACAAGTGGATCATTGATGGCAATTATAACAGAACGGTTGAAATGCGGCTTAAAGAATGCGATACATGCATGCTCTTTGATTTGCCGACAGAGGTTTGCTTGCAGGGAGCAACAGAACGACTGGGAAAAGGCCGTTATGATCTACCATGGATAGAAAAAGAATTGGATCCCGAATTTGAAGGTTTTATTAAAGAATTTGCAGATAATTCTTTGCCGAAACTATATGCGTTAATTGAGAAATACAGAGCAGAAAAACACATTATAATTTTCAAAAGCAGAAAAGAAGCAGATGACTTTTTGAGGAGAGCATAATACACCCTTTTCAAGTAGCAAAACTATTGCTTTAGGTGTACTTTTACTTACTTTTACCTCAATTCTGCTCCGTTTGGTTACTCTTTCGCATAAAAACACCGACCCATCCGAAGGATGGGTCGGTATTTTTATATTCGAAAGGATTCGAACCTTGAGAAGGCAAACGGCGTGAAAAAACAGTCCGCATCGCTACTTTTTAACATTTGTTGAACATAAGTTTATAAATAGTTTAATATTGTGTTGTAAAATATAACAAAATGAGAAACAGCATGGAGGACGACGGTTTTGAATTATCTATATTGCGCGCTGCTCGGTTATCTTATAGGTACCGTTAACCCTTCGTACCTGCTCGGTAAGCTAAAGGGAATCGATATTCGGACTAAAGGCTCCGGAAACGCAGGCGCGTCCAACGCTGTGATTCTTCTCGGCAAGCTTGTGGGAGTGCTCTGCGCTCTCTTTGATATATCTAAGGCGTACTTCGCGGTCTATATTGCAAGAGCATTGTTTACCGATTTTACTCACACATTCGCCGTGGCAGGTGTTTTCTGTATCATCGGTCATATTTTCCCTTTCTATATGGGCTTCCGCGGTGGAAAGGGGCTCGCCTGTCTTGCGGGAGTGGTCTTCGGCTTTAATAAAAGAGTGTTTTTGCTGATGCTCACCGGCGCTATCATTCTTGCGCTGATAACCGATTTTATCTGCGTAGTACCCGTTACCGCCTCTGCCGTTTTCCCCGTGATCTACGGTTTTATGACCGGCGACGTTATAGGAGCCTTGCTTTTTGGCTGTGTATTCATTATAATCGCACTAAAGCACAAGGAGAATTTCCGCAGGATAGCGGCAGGGCAGGAGATGCACTTAAGCTACCTTTGGAACTCTGAAAAAGAGATGGAGCGCATGCGGGCGAATCTCCCACAGGACGATAAAACGGTAAACGAACATTTTTCTTTGAAATAAACAAAAATAACCTTCATCGGAAGGTTATTTTTTGTTTCCATATTATGGACTTTACCATTTGTATGTGATATAATTTTATGGATAGGAGTATAGTTATGTTATTTGGAAAACACATTAATAAATATTATCTGCGACACGGGCCTATGCTGCTTCTGGGTATTATGGCTCTTTTGCTGGTTGATTATCTTCAGCTTCTGACCCCGGAGCTTTATAGGATGACCGTAAACGGCATCAACGACGGCTCGGTGCTCATAGACGGAGCGGCAGTGCCCTTCGATATGGATTTTCTCCTTGACAGGATATGCTTTCCGCTGATATTCATTGTCATTTTTATGGTATTCGGCAGATTCCTTTGGCGTGTCTGCTTTTTCGGCTCGGGCATCAAGGTGGAGACTGACCTGCGCTCACGTATGTTTGCCCATTGCGAGAAGCTAAGCCAGGAGTATTATCAGGTGAATAAGGTGGGCAACCTTATGTCTTTATTCACAAACGACCTTGAAACTGTGCAGGACTGCTTCGGCTCGGGCGTGCTTATGTTTGCAGATGCCCTCCTTCTCGGTGCGCTGGCCCTTATCAAGATGTTCAGAATGAACGTACTCCTCACCGCCCTTATTATGATCCCTATGGCGTTGCTTTTGACCGTTGCGACCATAGTAGGAAAGTATATGACCGCAAAGTGGGAGATACGCCAGCAGGCATTCTCCGACCTTTCTGATTTCTCTCAGGAGAATTTCTCGGGTATCGCGGTAGTTAAGGCTTTCGTAAAGGAAACTGCAGAGCTGCTCGCCTTCCGTTCCTTAAACCGTGACAATGAGAAGGCAAACGTGGTATATACCCGTGCCTCCACCCTCCTTCGTATACTCGTTACTCTTTTTGTTGAGAGCGTTATATGCGTTATCCTCGGCTACGGCGGATGGCTTGTGCACGAGGGGCACTTCGACGCAGGTCAGCTTGTTGAGTTTATCGCTTACTTTACTTCTATCGTGTGGCCTATTATGGCTGTCTCCGAGCTTATCGAGATGCGCTCCCGCGGTAAGGCGTCCCTTAACCGTATAAGCGAGCTGCTGGATGCTCCCGTTGACGTTAAGGACGGCGAGGGAGTTTCTCCATGCGAGCCTCTTCGTGGCAAGATAGAGTTTAAGGATCTCACCTTCCGCTATCCCGACGGTGAGTTTGACGTTTTAAGTAACGTTTCATTTACCATCGAGGCAGGGGAGAACGTGGGCATCGTCGGTAAGACGGGCTCGGGTAAGACCACGGTAGTCGATCTTATCCTTCGTACCTATAATGTGCCCGACGGCACACTTTTCCTTGACGATATGGACGTGAATACCATACCCATCAAGACCGTACGTGACCACGCGGCGTACGTACCCCAGGATAATTTTCTCTTTAGCGACACCATCGCCGCAAATATAGCCTTTGCCTCCGATTCGGATGAACGTGCCCTCATCGAGGATGCCGCCGTGATGGCTGATGTCCACGATAATATATCGGAGTTTGCAGAGGGATATGATACCGTACTCGGCGAGCGCGGCGTCACCGTTTCCGGCGGACAGAAACAGCGTATCTCTATCGCACGAGCGCTTATGAAGAACGCTTCTATCCTCATTTTGGACGATTCCGTCTCCGCCGTTGATGTAAAGACCGAGAAGGTGATCCTTGAGAATCTTCGTGAAAGGCGTGCGGGTAAGACCACTATACTTATCGCTCACCGTATCTCCACCGTTGAGAATATGGATAAGATAATCTTTATTGACGACGGTACGGTCACCGCCGTTGGCACACATAACGAGCTGTACGAGACCTGCGAGGCCTACCGTGATATGGTAGAGCTTCAGCGCCTGGAGAGTGGCGAAGAAAAGGAGGTAAGATAAGATGTTTGAGTTTTATCCCTTGCTTTTCGTAGGCGCTATTGTCGGCGTGTGCGCCACCGTGTTCCTTATAGCCTTTATGACTATTAAGGACAATAAGGAAGCCATCGGCTTTGAGCGAAATATGAAGGACTCGGAGATAGTCCGCCGTTTGCTTGCGTACGCCAAGCCCCATTGGAAGAGCTTTCTTCTTGTGTTCATCGTGATGATAGGGTCTATCTCCTACGATATTCTGTCCCCCCTTATCATCGGTGAGATAGAGCATATGATAGTGGACGATTTCCCTATGTCACGGCTGTTTACTTACGTAGGCGTTTATGCGGGAATACTCCTCGTGTCTCTGCTCAGCACCTACGCCCAGTCCATAATACTGCAGAAGACAGGGCAAAGGATAGTGTCCGATATACGTGAGGATCTCTTCGTTCACGTGGAGAGCCTTTCTCACGCACAGCTACACGGCATTCCCGTTGGTAAGCTGGTGACCCGCGTTACCAACGATACCAACGCCGTTTCCATGATGTTTACAAACATCGTGGTAAACCTTATAAAGAACGTGTTTATCGTAGTGGGCGTGCTGGCGGCTATGCTGCTATTAAATTATCAGCTCACCCTTATGATACTGTGCTTCGTGCCTTTTATCGCTTTCTTTACTTTCGTATTCAGAAAGTTTACGCGCAAGGCTTACCGCAAGGTAAAGGACGGCACTACCGATATCAATACCTACCTCTCCGAGCATCTTTCGGGCATGAAGATAATACAGATCTTCAACCGCGAGGAGCGCAAGAGAGCAGAGTTTGAAGGTAAGAACAGCTATCTCGGTCGTTCAAAGCGGGAGCAGATATTCGTCTTTGCTATCTTCCGCCCCCTTGTATATATGCTGTATATAAGCTCCGTTCTGTGTCTTCTTTACCTTGGAGGCAGAGGATATATAAAGAACGTGGAGTTTATGGGACAGGTGATAACGAGCGGTACCTTAGTCAGCTTCTATATGTACATCTCCAAGTTCTTTAACCCCATACAGAACCTGGCAGAGCAGTTTAACTGGCTGCAGTCTGCCTTTGCCTCGGCAGAGAAGATATTCACCCTGTTCGACCTTACCCCCGATCTCGTTGATGAACCCGACGCAATAGAGCTTGATAAGGTAGAGGGTAAGATAGAATTCAAGAACGTGTGGTTTGCCTATAACGAGGGCGAGTGGGTATTAAAGGACGTCTCATTTACCGTAGATGCCCGAACGACCACAGCCTTCGTCGGATCTACCGGCTCGGGTAAGACTACCATTCTATCCCTTATCTGCCGAAATTACGATATACAGAAGGGGCAGATACTTATCGACGGTATAGACATCAAGACCATAAAGACAGCATCACTCCGTAAGCATATCGGACAGATGCTGCAGGACGTGTTCCTCTTCTCGGGCACCATCCGTTCAAATCTGCTCCTTCGCAGCGAGGGCATCTCTGACGAAGAGATCATGGAGGCCTGCCGCTACGTTAACGCAGACCGATTTATAGATAGGCTTAACAGCGGCCTTGACGAGGAGGTGCGTGAGAGGGGTAATAACTTCTCGGCGGGACAGAGACAGCTTCTCTCCTTTGCACGCACTATCCTGCATAAGCCCGAT
The DNA here is from genome assembly GCA_045546375.1 of Eubacteriales bacterium. GTDB lineage: Bacteria > Bacillota > Clostridia > Oscillospirales > CAG-272 > CAKSEI01. The sequence continues at coordinate 5,533 of JAZQCR010000112.1, forward strand.
ATTATGATCCTCGATGAGGCTACGGCAAATATCGATACAGAGACCGAGGTGCTTATCCAGGATTCTCTTGATAAAATGATGAACATCGGCACTATGCTTATAGTGGCACACCGTCTGTCTACCATCCAGCACGCAGACCAGATAATCATGCTCTCCCACGGAGAGATAGTGGAGAGGGGCACACACGCTGAGCTTCTCTCAAAAAAGGGTAAGTATTATAATTTATATCGCCTGCAGGAGCAGAAACTGGCTCTCGGCGGCGGAAAGTGAGGATACGATGAATAACGCATTCCCTGAAGTAAAGAAGAATTTTGGCTTTGGCTGTATGCGGCTTCCTATGGTAAATGGGGAAGTGGACTACGAAGAAACCTGTAAAATGGTGGATGCCTTCTTAGAAGCAGGCTTCAACTACTTTGATACTGCCCACGGTTATCTTGGCGGAAAGAGTGAGATTGCCCTTCGGGAGTGTCTGACCTCCCGCTATCCCAGAGATGCTTACATACTCACCAACAAGCTGTCCAGTCACTTTATCAAGGAGCAGAAGGATATTCGCCCGCTTTTTGAAGAGCAGCTGAAGGCCTGCGGTGTGGATTACTTTGACTTCTATCTGATGCATGCACAGGATAAGAACAGCTTCCAGAAGTATAAAGAGATCAAGGCCTATGAAACCTCCCTGGAGTTGCTGAAAGAAGGCAAGATCCGCCATTTCGGCATTTCTTTCCA
>JAZQCR010000113.1:0-15770 GCA_045546375.1 Eubacteriales bacterium
TATGCAGCCCGAGTGCATTATTTTTGACGAGTCTACAGCTATGCTGGACCCCACGGGCCGTAAAGAGGTTATGGATACCATATCGTCACTCAATCGTGATCTCGGTATGACGGTCATTCATATCACTCACAATATGAATGAAGCGGTTTGTGCTGATAGAGTTATCGTTATGAACGACGGTGAGCTCGTCCTCGACGGTAGACCTGATGAGGTATTTACACGTGTGGATACACTTAAAGGATACGGTCTTGGTGTGCCGCAGGTGACAGAGCTTTTTCACGAGCTTGGTTTGGAAAGAGAAAATGACCGTGCGGTGATCGATGAAGAAAACGGCGCGCGGATACTATACGAATTATTGACTAAATGAGCGTAAAATTAGAAGTAAAGAATGTTTCATACGTATATAGCCCTGATACTCCCTTCTGCACGGCGGCATTAAACGACGTGAGCTGTACCTTTGAAGAGGGGATCATCACCGGGCTTATCGGCCATACCGGATCCGGAAAAAGCACTTTGGTACAGATGCTGAACGGTCTTTTGAGGCCTACCGAGGGTAAGGTGCTTCTTGACGGTAAGGATATCTGGTCAGACCCCAAACGGATAACGGACGTAAGAAGCCGTGTTGGGCTCGTTTTTCAGTATCCCGAATACCAGCTTTTCGAGGAAACCGTATACGAGGACATAGCCTTCGGTCCTAAAAATATGGGACTTGACGATGCGGAGATAAGAAAGCGTGTCCTTGAGTCCGCCTCCTTTGTCGGTCTTGAAAATGATATCTTTGATAAGTCTCCGTTCGATCTTTCCGGCGGACAGAAGCGCAGAGTTGCTATTGCCGGTATTTTTGCCATGGAGCCCGAAGTGGTGGTTCTTGACGAGCCCGCCGCAGGTCTTGATCCTATTGGCAGAGAGATGATCTTTGGCGGAATATGCCGTTATCAAAAGGCAAAGAATGCTACTGTTATCATCGTGAGCCACAGTATGGAGGATATGGCGAAATATGCAGACCGTCTTGTGGTTATGAGCGATTCCAAGGTGGTTCTCCACGATACACCTGCAGAAGTCTTTAAGCAGGCGCGTCTACTGTGTGAAATCGGCCTTGACGTACCGCAGATCACCCGTATGCTTATGGCTCTTAAGGATCTTGGTGCGGATGTTCGCACGGATATTTTTACGGTAGAGGAAGCAAAGCGGGAGTTGGCGGTCCTTCTCGATAGAGGAGGTGACTTCAGTTGATCAAGGATATCACTTTAGGTCAGTTTTTTCCCGGGAATTCCATCCTTCATAAGCTCGATCCAAGAATGAAGATCATACTGGTCGTCCTCTATATAGTTGCGCTTTTTCTTGCAAGGTCATTATTATCTTTCGTTCTGATACTTACGTTTACATTCGCGTTGGTTCCATTGTCGGGGATCAAGAGTAAAGTGATCATTAAGGGGCTCAAGCCGCTTGTATTTATAATAGTCTTTACCGCTGTGCTGAATCTTTTTGGCAGGGTTGGTGAAGGTGACCCTTTGCTAAGCATAGGTATTTTCCGTGTCTATACAGAAGGAATCGTTTATTCCGTTTATATGATCGTCAGGATAGTTTGCCTTTTATGCGGCACGAGTATCCTTTTGACCTACACTACGTCTCCAATAGCTCTGACCGACGGTATAGAGCAATTGCTAATGCCGTTATCTTTACTCAAGATCCCTGTTCATGAGTTCGCTATGATGATGACTATCGCTCTGAGGTTCATTCCTACCTTGATAGAGGAGACAGATAAGATAATGAACGCGCAGAAGGCAAGGGGAGCTGATTTTTCATCCGGAGGACTTACGAAGCGAGTAAAGGCACTTATTCCTATTTTGATCCCTTTGATAGTAGGATCTTTCAGACGCGCGGATGAGTTAGCCGTTGCTATGGAATGCCGCTGTTATCGCGGAGGTAACGGCAGAACGAAGATGTCAAAACTTCATATGGGTTGGCGTGACGGTGTTATGTTGCTCGTTACGGTGCTCTTTGGCGTAGGTATTGTTCTTCTTAATATTTTGACTCGTGGCGTAGGATATAACATATGAAATATCTTCTTTGCATTTCTTACGAAGGAACATGCTATCACGGTTGGCAGGTGCAGCCGGGATGTTCTACGGTTCAGCAGACCTTACAGGATGCTTGCCGCCGTGTTTTTGTTGAAGGGCCCTCTATCACGGGCTGCAGCAGAACAGATTCCGGTGTTCACGCATTAAACTTTTACTGTACAGCGGAAGGGAAGACGTCTGTGCCTGTTGATAAGCTTCCTACGGCTTTAAACACTTTGCTTCCTGATGATATTGCAGTTAAGTCTGCCTGTGTCGTTAATGATGAATTTCACCCTCGTTACAGCTGTAACGGTAAGGAATACATGTATGATATTTGTATTTCCGAACAGCGTGAGCCGTTAAAGTCGCGTTATTCCTGGCAGTTATGCCGCAAGCTCGATCTTGAGCGTATGAAAGCGGCCGCTAAGCAGATTGTTGGGAAGCACGATTTTGCTGCTTTTTGTGCATCGGGCTCAAGCGTTGTTGATACGATTCGTACGGTACGCGAGGTGCGAATTGAAGAAAATGGTGATCACCTGCTTCTTTACATCAGTGCCGACGGTTTTCTTTACAATATGGTTAGAATAATAGTCGGTACCTTAGTAGATGTAGGTCTTCACAGGGACACTATGACCATAGATGAGATACTATATTCAAGGGACAGAAGTAATGCGGGGCGTACCGCTCCTGCCAACGGACTGTTTCTGAACCAAGTTTTTTACGGTGCTTTAAAGTAATATTTATGCCTTTAGGAGTTAAAATGGCGGAAAAGTCGCAAAAAAAGAAAAAGGAAAATAAAAAGAGCGTTGGATGTCCACCCGGTGCAAACGAGACGTTCTTAAGCGTTGCCGCTTTTCTTGGACGAGCAAAGTGGATAACTGCTATTGTTTTAGTCGTGGCCGTTCTTTCCTCGGTTGTTTTTGCGGGTGAGGAGCTGACTGTGTACAATCTGCAGTATCTGATGAAGCATTTTGACGTGAATTCCGAGGGTAATTCCGATAATTTTACCACCTTGAAATATGAGAGCGATTCTTCTAATTCATTTGCATATTACAAGGATGACTTTGTTATCGTAAACTCCACAAACATTGATTATTACGATATGAGGGGCAATTCTGTCATGTCCGATACCCTCTCAATGTCAGATCCTACTGCAGTTTCTACGGAAAAGTATCTTTACGTGTATGATCAGGGAAACGTATCATATTCGGTGTTTGATTCTTTTTTTAAAGTACACTCTGACGTTTTACAATATCCTATCAGAGACTTTGCCACCTGTGACGAGGGGTCATACGCTATCGTTACCCGTAGTCTTGAGTATCGCGGTGCGGTCTACGTATACGACAAGAATTTTAAGTTAAAAAACGAGATCTACAAGGATAAGCTGGTCTTTGATGCCGCCCTTTCCGCCGACGGGTCTCGCCTTGCCGTTTTGTCTGCGGAAACCAACGAACGCGGAGAGTTTTGTACAGAGGTGCAGTCTATTGCCCCCGGCAGTGATACTGCCGAATTTACCAAGACCATTGAGGACTGTTTCCCGATTGGCGTAGGCTATTTTGCTAACGGTAATATAGGCGTCGTTTGTCAGGACAGATTCATCGTGTTTGGATCCGGCGGCGGAGTTGTCGGTGAATATAAATTTGCGGACAAAACTCCTACGTCTTGTGCTTTTAATGAAAATGCCGTTACGGTTTCTTTCGGAGAAACTGTTATAGGTGTTAATAGCAGGCTTTTCGTTTTTGATGCTGCGGCTGATTTGAAAACGGAGGCTGTCATAGACGGGCAAGTCAAAAGGATACTTTTAGACGATTCTTTTGCGTATATTTTATTGACTAACGCGGTGGCACGTGTAAGCCTTACGGATGGAACTGCTGTTTTTGAGTATACTGACAACAATCCTCTTGATGTTTTGGTACGTGGAGAGGAGTCATTGCTTATGTGCTACGGCAACCATGTTGACTCCCTGGTTTATGCTTTTACGGGAATAGATGATGAGGAGTAATATTTATGCATATAGCTGTTGATATTATACTGTTGGCCGTTTTTGTCATTACTGTACTAAACGGTTACCGCAGGGGCTTTATCAAGACAGCGTTTGGTCTTGTTGGCATTTTTGTGGCTTTATGGGCAGCTTCTGCCTTTTCGTCTCAGTTGGGATCTGTGATGGATGACGCGTTTATTCATGATGCAGTCGAGGAGACTATAACGTCGAGTTTGACTGAAGCTTTTGAGGATGGAGGAGCCGACAAGGTAACTGAAATAATATCTGAGTTCGCGCCGACCAAAGAGATCGAAAACAGATTGACCGAGACGTATATGCAAAAAGGAAGGGAATCCATTGAGGCGATATCCGATGAACTTAGCGAAAGGGTTTCATCGGCCTTGGGTAATGCTATTGCGTTTTTTGTTATATTTTTAATTGCGTATATCGTAGTTAAGCTTGCATCCTTTATTCTTGACAAATTCTTTAGGTTGCCTATACTGAATGCCGCTAACAGATGGCTTGGTTTATTAATGGGTATGGTTACTGCAGTTTTGCTTCTTATGGTCATCTCACGTTCCTTTGAATGTGTTTTACCTTGGTTGAACAAAACGTATACGCACCTATTCCCGTCGGATCTTGCCGATAAAACTGTTTTATACGGTTTTTTCTGTAGATATAATCTTTTCAGCGCACTTATCGTTGGTGTAGTTGGTTTTATAAGTTAAAAGGAGAACGTAACCCTAAATGGAACTATGTGCACGTTGTAAAAAACGTTTGGCTGTTGTATATATACAGCGTATAGAAAACGGAGACAGCAAAAGCGAGGGGATTTGCCTTAAGTGTGCAAAGGAACTCGGTATCAAGCCCATAAACGATATGATGGCGAAAATGGGAATAGGTGAGGAAGAGCTGGACCGTCTTGACGAAGAAATGGAAGGTCTTGTCGAGAGCGGAGAGCTTTCCGCTATGTCAACTGATGACGAGGGCAGGGCTCCTGCTGTCGATTTCAGCAAGATCTTCGGCGGTCTCGGCGGAAAGCCGAAGGGCGAAAAAAAGGATGAGAGCAAAGGCGATAAAGAAAAGTCTAAAAAGTTTCTTTCGGAGTATTGTGATGATCTTACCGCCAAGGCGAGAGAAGAAAAGCTTGATAAGATAGTCGGCAGAGAGCGCGAGATCGGTCGCCTTATTCAGATACTTTGCCGCAGACAAAAGAACAATCCATGTCTTATCGGTGAACCCGGAGTGGGTAAGACTGCTATTGCTGAGGCTCTTGCTCAGCGTATTGCTACAGGCGAGGTACCCTACAAGCTAAAGAACAAAGAGGTGCATCTGGTCGACCTTACAGCTCTTGTGGCAGGTACGCAGTTCCGCGGGCAGTTTGAACAGAGAATAAAGGGGCTGATTAAAGAGGTTAAGAAGCTTGGTAATATTATTCTCGTTATCGACGAGGTGCACAGCATAGTCGGTGCAGGCGACGCTGAAGGAAGCATGAATGCTGCAAATATACTTAAGCCTGCACTTTCGCGCGGTGAGATACAGCTGATCGGTGCAACCACTCTTACCGAGTACCGCAAATATATCGAGAAGGACAGTGCTCTTGAGCGCAGATTTCAGTCGATAATCGTTGAGGAGCCGTCAATTGAAGATTCTGTTAAGATGTTGACAGGTATCAAGGGCTATTACGAGTCCTTTCACGGCGTCAATATTCCCGAGGGCATTGTAAGAAGAGCCGTTACCCTTTCAGAGAGATACATTACCGAGCGTTTCCTTCCCGATAAAGCTATCGATCTTCTTGATGAAGCAAGCGCGCATCTCTCGCTCAGCTCACCGGTGCTTGAAAAGTTGAATTTTACAGTTGACCGAATGGCGGCTATCAAGGCAGAGCGTGAATTTATTGAGTCTCAGGACGTGTCTGACGATGAAGCCAAACTTCAGGAAAGATACAAGAAGTTAGCTGATATAAAAGCCGAAGAGTCTCGTTTAAGTGCCGATTTTGAAGAACTGGCCAAGGAGAAGGAGCACGTGGTTTTGACCGACGAGGATCTCGCTCGGGTAATTGAAATTTGGACGGGTATTCCTGCTTCCAGTATTACCGAAAACGAATACGTGCGTATCGATTCTCTGGCCTCGAATCTTCGTAAAAAGATAGTCGGTCAGGACAAGGCGATCGACGCTCTTTCGCGTGCGATCAAGCGCAACAGGGCGGGCGTCAGCACTGTCAGAAAGCCCGTTTCCTTTATATTTGCAGGCCCTACGGGTGTTGGTAAGACAGCCCTTGTAAAGGCGCTTGCCGCAGAGCTCTTTGACTCTCCCGAGACGCTTATTCGTCTTGATATGTCAGAGTTCATGGAGAAGCACTCCGTTTCACGTATAATCGGTTCGCCTCCCGGATATGTCGGCTACGATGATGCAGGACAGCTTACCGAAAAGATACGCCGTAAGCCCTATTCCGTAGTTCTCTTTGATGAGATCGAGAAGGCACATCCCGACGTTCTTAACGTTATGCTACAGATCCTTGATGACGGCCGTATTACCGATGCACAGGGTAGGACCGTTAACTTCGAAAATACAGTAATAGTTATGACAACAAATGCCGGGTCTAACATTAATGTTAATTACGCAGGTTTTTCGGAGGTTAAAGGTTTTGGCGGTGAAGATAAAACGATGAAGGCGCTCTCCGATTTCCTTCGTCCGGAGTTTCTCAATCGCGTAGATGAGATAGTTACCTTTATGCCTCTTGATAAGGATGATTTTGCGGACATAGCGGTTATTATGCTCGGAGAGCTTGCAGCGGCGCTTTCTGAGAAAGGAATTGTGCTAAAGTACACTTCTACGCTTACAATGCACATCGCCCGTGAGTCCTACAGTGAGAAGTTTGGCGCTCGCAATATGCGACGCTACATTCAAAATAATCTTGAGGATAAAATTGCAGATATAATTATTTCTTCTCACGGAAAAACGCCCGACTGCATAAGCGTGGACGTTCGCGAGAATGAAATAGTGTTTGAAAGTATTTGATCATATGAGTAAGTTCTATGATGTCACCGTTGACGAAGTATTGTCAGAGGTGAACAGCGACAGATATAACGGTATTTCCAAAAAGCAGGTCAAGGCAAGACAGCGTAAGTCCGGGAAGAACAGGATCTATCCCATTCCTAAGGGATTTTTCCGCGAATATCTTCTCCACATAATGACCGATTATACTTCGGTCATGCTACTTATAGCTGCCTTTGTCTGTGTTGTGTTTAATCGCGACAGGTCTGCCTACGTTATAGCGGGTACCATAGTCTTCAGTTATCTTTTGTGCTCGGTCGTGTTTATGCGTTCGCAAAAGGTGCTTGAAAATATGGGTTCTTTCGCGTTGCCTGTTGTTAAGGTCATGCGAGGAGGCAGGTTATATATTGCCAGAATAGAGGAGCTCGTTCGGGGTGACATCATCTTTTTGTGTGCGGGCGACATCGTTCCTGCCGACGTGCGGCTCATTGAAAGTGACGGGCTCGTTATCGATGAGTCTATTATAGATTCCGGGTCTGCATCAAAGAAAAATGCGTCCTACATAGCGAGTAGCGCTCTTGAGCTTGCCGAGCAAAGGAATATGGCTTTTGCTTCAACTGTAGTGCTTGAGGGCTCTGCTAAGGCGGTTGTGGTTGGCATTGGCGGTAATACCGTCGTGTGTAAAATGCGAAAGAACCGTCCGGTGGTTTCCCACGATAAGCTTCGTATTCTTGACCGTATCAGAAAAATATTCGGTTACGTCGGTATATTTATGCTTGTCCTTGTTTTTGCAATGACTGTGATCACTCTGTTCCTTGGCAGAGGCGGCGGTATATTCGATAATCTGTTACTTTTCCTTTCACTGGCTGTTGCTTCTATGTCTGAGCTTTATATGGCCTTCGGTTACATTATCGTTGCCTGCGGTATATTTGGTGCTCTCAGACAGTACAAAAATTTCAACGCAGGTGCGCTTATCAAGAATACTCATAAGCTTGAGAAAATGCGACGTATCGACTGCATCATCGCCCCCCGTGACGGATGCTTTCTCATAGATGAGCTTTCTCTTGACCAGATATACTACGACGACGTGCTGTATGGCATTAACGATAAGTTTATGCACGAGCGTTGCTCGACCATCCTTGAGTATACGGTCATTTCCACCGGCATATACGGCGGAACCAATCTTGTAAGTATAAACAGCGCTCAAAATAATATTTACACCAATGAAGAAAGCGCGATCATAAGTTGTGCAAGAGACCATTCTCTGTATAATTACACACTGGATCGAGACTATCCTCTCATTGAGCATAAAAGTGCCGATACAAATAATCCGTTTGACACAACGTTAGTCAAGCACGGCGACTCTAACCTCGTCGTTGTCCGCGGTGATGCGGTTGCACTTGTCTCCCGTTGCACTCATAAGTATAAGGACGGCAAGATAACTGTTCTTGGCTCGGAAGAGATAAACGATCTGTTGCTTGCCGCAAACAGAATGCTTATCGGCGGATATCGTGTGTGTGCAGTTGCAACCAAGGAGACCAGTGTGATAGATCTTCGCGGTCTTTCAAGGGCACAGTCCAGACTTGTTTTTGAGGGCTTTGTGGTCTTTAAGCAAACACTGCTTCCCGATGCTGTCAAAAACGTCAGGGAATGCCGCGAGGCGGGAATTAAGACGGTTATGTTTACCGAATCCTCGGGAGAGGCAGACCGCTACGTTGCCCGCACTCTCGGTATTATAAAGACTGACGACGAGATACTGTCCGGTCGTGATTTCGATAAGATGGATGACGGTCTATTCGTTTCAGAAGCTAAAAGGTATTCTATGTTCGAGGGCTTTACCGTTGCGCAAAAGCGCAAGGCGGTCCACTTATTCAAGATTGCCGGATATAACGTGGCTTACCTGGGGTCCACTGTTTCAGAGAGTCCCATCTTAAGTGATGCTGACGTGGGTTACTGTCAGTCTGTCACCCTATCCACTCGTGCCGATAACGGCGGAGTTGATACTCTGGATAAGAATATTCCCGTATTGCTCAAGAATGCAAAGGACGGTGAGGGAAGGGGTTGTGACGCCCTGAAGCTGACGGCTGACGTCATTGTTTCTGCCGCAGATACCAACGGCGGAGGCGGCTTTAACGCTATCGTTAATTCCATCTGCGTGGCAAAGGGCGTGTATGAGAATCTCTTCCATATGCTGATATACTTGTTATGCTCCCAGTTTGCAAGGCTTTTGCTCGTCTTGTTTTCTGTTTTCTTCGGCGTCTTTGCCTTCAGTGCTTCCCAAATAGTGATCAGCGGCTTGATAATAGACCTATTCGCGGTTATTGTCTTTGCTTTTGATAAGACCAATTTGAAGATCCTGTCCGAAAAGACCACCTTTGAAAACAAATTGGCTTCACCGTTAAAGTATTTATGGCCTGCACTGATATACGCATCTTTGTGGAGTGCGTGCACCGTTGTAATTTGCATTGTGTGTCAAAGACTCGGGGAGGACGCGAATACCGTTGCCTTCCTTTCCTTCCTTTTTACACAGCTGACTTGTGTGGCCCAGTTCAGAAAGTACGGATTCAGTAAGCCCGCTAAGAAAAAGTTCAATAATATATTTGTGCTTCTCGTTTTCGGCGTTTTTTCGTTCGTTCTTTTACTGTCCACAGCAGAGAACTTTGCTGACATGTTCGGCATAGGTGAAATCAATGCTGAAAATGCGCTTTTATCCTTGGTCGTACCCTTCATTCTGTACGTTGTCTTTACCGTAGTTAAGCTTTTTAAATATGAAAGGGAAGAACTGATTAAGAGTTTTAAGACTACGTTTAGTCTCAAACGGAAGGTTAAGAATAAGAGTATAGACGAGACTGCTGAGTTTATAAAGCACAGCTTTGAGACCCCTGACGACGAAATTGAGTATGTGGAAGAACAGCTTCCTGATAAACAGGAATATATGATAGACGACAACATGGCGAGAGAACTCGTCAGACTGTCTGTGTTGTGTGTTCTTGATGAGTGGGAAGAGCTTTCAGGATCTCGGTTGGACGAGCTTGCTGAAGAGATATGCTTTTCTGTCAATCGACAGTCCGGTGTTGAAGTCATTGCCACCGTGCTTATTGCTACTTTGTCTTCACACGGTATTTCCGTTCGCTTTGACGAGTGTATGAGTCGGGCTGAGTTGATAATCGAAAATATGAAAATAGAATAAAAAAGTTGGATCCGAAAGGATCCAACTTTTTATTATTTAGTCTTTTCTTCGATAACATCCACGGCGTGGTCAAGCACGTCTGTTTCCATGAGCTCCAGCATACCCTTATCACAGAGGGCGGCAAGCTTGGGATTCATAGGCATCTTTGCAAGGACGTCAAGACCGTGGTCCTTTGCTACCTCGTCGATGTGGCTCTCGCCGAATACCTTTATCTGCTTACCGCAGTCAGGACACTCAATATAACTGTAATTCTCAACTATACCGAGAACAGGGATATTCATAAGCTCGGCCATCTTAACGGCCTTCTCCACGATCATGGAAACAAGCTCCTGGGGACTGGTTACGATGACGATACCGTCAAGGGGTAGAGACTGGAATACAGTGAGCGGAACGTCGCCGGTGCCCGGAGGCATATCCACAAACATATAGTCTACGTCATTCCACTGGGTGTCAGTCCAAAACTGTGTGACCGTTCCTGCGATAACGGGCCCTCTCCAAACTACGGGGGAGGTCTCGTCGGGGAGGAGCAGATTGATTGACATAACCTTGATGCCGGTTGTGGTAACTGCGGGGATCATCCCGTTATCATCTCCCATAATGCGATCCTTCAACTTGAAGGTCTTAGGGATAGAAGGCCCGGTGATATCTGCATCAAGTATCGCAGTCTTATAATCTCTTCTCTGGAATAATACGGAAAGCATACTGGTAACGAGAGATTTACCAACGCCGCCCTTGCCGCTCACAACGCCGATTACTTTTTTTACGTTGCTTGAAGCGTTTTGGGGCTTGATGAGGCTTTCCGGTTTTCTCGATGAGCAGTTACTGCTACAGGTCGAGCAGTCATGAGTGCAATTTTCACTCGTGTTTTCTTTTGCCATTGTATTTTCACCTCACTTAGGGTATTATACTACAAATGGTGTCCAAGTTCAAGTGATTTATGAAAAACATTTATATTTAAAATTCTTTTATTTTCTTTGTTTTTTCTTAAAAAAGGATAGATATTTTAAGAGTTTTGTGTTATAATGTATGGGAATAGATTGTTAAAAATATAACAGAGGGGACGTACAATGAAAATATCCACTATTGCAGAGCTGTTAAATGCCCGGGTCGTGTACGGAGAGGATATGCTTGACCGTGATGTTCACTCCGCCTGCGGATGCGATATGATGAGCGACGTGCTTGCATTTGTAAAGGATCAGGCGGTACTTTTAACCGGTCTTTGCAATCAGCAGGTCATTCGTACTGCGCAGATGATGGATATGTACTGTGTTGTATTCGTTCGCGGAAAGCGGCCTTCCGATGAGATCATCGCTCTTGCTAAGGAAGCGGAGATTGCAGTGCTCGCTACCGATATGCGTATGTATTCTGCCTGCGGCATTCTTTACACCAACGGGCTTATCGGGTCTACCGCACGTGTAGAGGGGGATCTCTGATGGCTGAGACTGTACGTTTTCACTTTGACGTTGACGGCGATAATTTTGCCTCGGCGGGTGATGCATCTATTCAGATAAAGAAGGTCTTAAGACAGCTTGGTTTTACTCCCGATATTATTCGTAGAGTGTCAATCGCAATGTATGAGGGCGAGATCAATATGGTCATCCATGCCGATGGAGGCGATGCTGACGTTTTGGTGGATGACGACAAGATCACTATCGTCCTGGCGGATAGGGGTCCCGGTATAGCCGACATTGACCTGGCTATGCAGGCGGGCTATTCCACTGCTCCTGACGACGTGCGTTCTCTCGGCTTCGGCGCAGGTATGGGTCTGCCTAATATGAAGAAAAATACTGATGAGATGCACATTGAGTCCACCGTTGGTGTAGGCACCACGGTTACTATGATAGTTAATCTTTGAGGCGATCATGAGTAACTTTAAGCATTCCGTTTCTCTTATAAAGGATAAGTGCAAGGGATGTACAAATTGCCTTAAGCGCTGTCCTACAGAGGCTATAAGAATAAGGGACGGTCACTCGGTCATTGACGAGGAGCGATGCATTGACTGCGGTCAGTGTATCCGAGTTTGTCCCTACCAGGCGAAAAAGGCCTCCAGTGATAAAATGGAGAAGTTCGCCCACTATAAATATAAAATAGCTATTCCCGCGCCAGCTTTATACGGACAGTTTGAGCGGCTCGAGGACATAGACTACATAATTTCGGGTCTTTACGAATGTGGATTTGATGAGGTGCTCGAGGTGGCGCGTGCCGCAGAGCTGGTCTCATCTTACACCCGTAATTATCTAAAAAGGGAAGACGTAGTTAAGCCGGTTATTTCTTCGGCTTGTCCCGTGGTGACCAGACTGATCAGTATGCGCTTTCCTTTCCTTACAGATCACCTGCTTCCTATACTTGCTCCCATTGAACTTGCCGCAAAGCTTGCAAAGGAGGAGGCGCTGGCCCTTCATCCGGAACTTAAGGAAGAAGATATATGCGTTCTGTTTATCTCCCCTTGTCCTGCCAAGGTAAGTTATGTACGAAACCCCATCGGAATTGAGAAATCAGCCGTTGACGGTGTACTTTCTATATCAGATATGTATTTCAAGCTCGTTTCTGTTATGAATAAGCTTGATAGGGTAGAGCATTCTTCTAAGACCGGCATTATCGGCATCAGCTGGGCCGGTTCAGGCGGAGAGGCAAGTGCGCTTCTTAATGATAAGTATCTGGCGGCAGACGGTATCGACGACGTGATCAATGTCCTTGAGGAGATAGAGAACGGCAATCTTTCCGGCCTTGAGTTTGTTGAGCTAAATGCATGCCACGGCGGATGCGTGGGCGGTACACTTAATATGGAGAATCCTTTTATCGCCAAGGCGCGTCTTACCAATCTGCGCAGGTATCTCCCTGTTTCTCAAAACAGTGCTCCAAGGGACAGCGGAACGTTTATTCCCGAGGAGTATATGTGGAGTAAATCTGTTGACTACACCCCTGTGTCTCGCCTTTCCGACGACAGAAAAAAGGCTATGGAAATAATGGCTCAGATTCAGAAGGTCAACGACAGTCTCCCTCAGCTTGACTGTGGCGCCTGCGGTTCTCCTACCTGCAGAGCTCTTGCCGAGGATATTGTCCTGAAGGGGGCTCACGAAGAGCAATGCATCTTTGTCCTTAAGGAAAAATACAGACAGCTAAGCGAAAGTGTTGAAAATACCGAGGGTGGAACGGAGGAGTAATATGACAGTTGCCGAGTTAGCAAATAAATTCGGGATGGAAGTACTCTCTATGCCCGACGGTGATCGCGAGATAACCGGTGTATATGCCGGGGATCTACTTAGCTGGGTCATGGGTCGCGCGCAGTCGGGAGACCTTTGGGTCACCATAATGACCAATGTTAACGTTGTTGCCGTTGCGGTTATGGCGGACGTTGCCTGCGTTGTTATATCCGAAAACGCCGAGATAGAGCAGGCTGTGATAGATAAAGCAACCGCTCAGGGGATCAATCTTTTAAGAACGTCCCTCACCACCTATCAGGTGTGTCATGAACAAATATTATTATGATCTGCATATTCATTCCTGCTTATCTCCTTGCGGCGACGACGATATGACGCCAAACAACATAGCGGGAATGGGTGCGATCGCGGGGCTTAATATTATGGCTCTGACCGATCATAATACATGTGATAACTGTCCTGCTTTCTTTGAGGCGTGCAAGCGATACGGTGTTATCCCCGTAGCGGGCATGGAGCTGACTACCTCTGAGGATATACACCTCGTATGCCTTTTTGAGCATTTAGATGACGCTCTGCGCTTCAGCGACCATATTTATGATCGTATTATGCCTATTGATAACCGTCCCGATATATTCGGTCACCAACAGGTGATGGATAGTGAGGATAACGTTATAAGTGAGAAAAAACGACTTTTGATAAGTGCCACCGACGTGAGCATAGAGGATGCACCCGAGCTTATAAAAGGCTTCGGAGGTGTTTGCTATCCTGCTCATATTGACCGTGTGTCTAACGGTATTATTGCTATGCTCGGCACCTTTCCCGATTATCTTGGGTTTGGTATCTGCGAGTATAATGATATTTCAAGAAAATCAGAGATCGAGTCCGAGCATACAGCGGCAGAGAAGTGCTTTACCTTATGTTCTTCGGATGCCCATAATTTGGCTGATATACGAGATGCGTCTGCGTATATCGAACTTGAGGACGAGCCTTATTCCGGAGATCTCGTTCGTAAAAATTTATTTAAGAAATTATTATATAATTAATTTTATTAATAATAATACAAAACATGTTGGAGGTAAAAAACATGAAGAAGAAACTGACCACGGTCGAGTTTCGCGGTACCGAAGCTCAGGCAGAGCAGTTACGAGCTGTGATCGAACAGTATCGTGGCACTGCAGGTGCTATGATGCCGGTGCTGCAGAAGGCGCAGGAGATCTACGGCTATCTGCCTGTTGAGGTTCTGCGTATTATTGCAGAGGGTATGGACACTCCTATCGAAGAGATCTACGGTGTTGCATCCTTCTATTCTCAGTTCTCACTTAACCCCAAGGGTGAGATCAACGTTGCGGTTTGTTTAGGTACTGCTTGCTACGTTAAGGGCTCCGGTGATATCATCGAAAAGTTCTCCGAGAAGTTGGGTGTAGCTGTTGGTGCTACCTCTCCTGACGGTAAGTACTCTATCGAGGCGACCCGTTGTATCGGTGCATGCGGTCTGGCCCCCGTTCTGACCGTTAACGATACAGTTTACGGCCGTCTGACCGTTAAGGATGTTGATGATATCCTTGCAAAGTACGTAAAATAAATGAAGGAACTCTCTCTAAACGTTCTCGACATAACCAAGAATTCTGTCAGGGCTAATGCAAAGAACATTCTCGTTTCGCTTACCCTTGACGAAGCAGGCTTGCTTACCTTGGTTATTAAGGATGACGGATGCGGTATGGATGAAGAAACGCTTAAGCGTGTTTCCGATCCTTTCTATACCACCCGTACCACCAGAAAGGTGGGCATGGGTATTCCGCTTCTGAAGCTTGCGTCGGAGCAGGCGGGCGGGGAAGTGAAAATAGAATCTACCGTGGGCGTTGGTACTTGCGTTACTGCTACCTTCGACACCACCAGTCTCGATTTCACTCCTATAGGCGATATGGTTTCTACCGTCGTGACCCTTATTATGGGTGCGCCCGAAATTGATTTCTTGTATCTGCATACAACACCCTCGGGTGAGGTAAGACTTGATACAAAGGAGCTTCGTGCAGTCCTCGGGGATGAAGTTTCCCTTGATAGCTTCGAGGTCGTTGAATGGATGAGAGGATATCTAACTGAGCAATACGAAAATTTAGGAGGTATTAACCCATGAAGACATTGGCTGAACTTGCTGCAATCAGAGAAAAGATGCAGAATAAAGTAACCATTCGTGAAGGCGAGGGTCAGACCCGTATCGTTGTCGGTATGGCAACCTGCGGTATCGCTGCAGGCGCACGCCCCGTTCTCGGTGCGTTCGTTGAGGCTGTCACCGACGCAGGCCTGACTGAAAACGTAACCGTTACCCAGACCGGTTGTATCGGCATCTGCCAGTACGAGCCTGTTGTTGAGGGATTCGAATC
>JAZQCR010000114.1:0-29772 GCA_045546375.1 Eubacteriales bacterium
AGTCCCTTACCGGTGAGAACGCCGGTGAACTCGTCGCGCAGTCTCTTGTACTGACCGAAGAGGTAGCCGATCTCACGTGCGCCAACGCCGATGTCACCTGCGGGAACGTCTGTGTCGGGGCCGATGTACTTGGAGAGCTCGGTCATGAAGGACTGGCAGAAGCGCATGATCTCCATGTCGCTCTTTCCGGTGGGATCGAAGTCGGAGCCGCCCTTACCGCCGCCCATAGGAAGGCCGGTAAGAGAATTTTTGAAGGTCTGCTCGAAGCCGAGGAACTTGATGATGCCCTCGTAAACAGAGGGATGGAAACGCAGACCGCCTTTATAGGGACCGATGGCGGAATTAAACTGTACACGGAAACCGCGGTTTACCTGAACGTTGCCGTTGTCGTCAACCCACGGAACTCTGAACTTGAAGATTCTTTCGGGCTCGACGATCATGTCGATAACACCCTTCTTGATAAACTCGGGACGTGCTTCGATAACAGGCTCAATGGACTCGAGAACCTCGCGGACTGCCTGATGGAATTCGGGCTCGCCTGCGTTTCTCGCCTCAACGCGAGCCATGACCTTGTTGAGGTATTCATTCTTGAAACTCATTGCACTTTTCCTCCTACAATAATGAAAAAATAAGATGTTATATTATATCACAAGGTTTTTTTTCGTGTCAATATTTTTGTGCGCATTTTTGCCGAATTTTGTAAAAAAGTTTCATTACACTTCATTTATCTATATTAATGCGATAAGCGGAGTATGAAAACCCTTGTATTTGTAGGGACCGCCGTCCTCGGCGGACCGCTTGCCCCCGTAGCATATCTTGTAAAGCTTTTCCTTGTGTATTATATCATAAATCCAACTATGGGTGTGACTTTTGCTTAATTTTTCTCAAAAAACACCTTGACAATCGAGAGCCTTTGTGGTATTATTTATAAGCGCATTTATGCGGGTGTAGTTCAATGGTAGAATCCCAGCCTTCCAAGCTGGTCGTGCGGGTTCGATTCCCGTCACCCGCTCCATTATTTATCTACCCTTAGCTCAGCAGGATAGAGCAACTGCCTTCTAAGCAGTAGGTCGGAGGTTCGAATCCCCCAGGGTAGGCCATATGGTGGGTATAGCTCAGTTGGTTAGAGCGTCAGGTTGTGGCCCTGAAGGCCGTGGGTTCGAATCCCATTACTCACCCCATAATAAAAAGCACTTCGTAAGAAGTGCTTTTTCGTTTACGTTGACTTCTGCGCGGAGAACAGAAAAACCATTGCTTTAATTATCTACGCGTGATATAATAATTAAAAACTATAAGGAAACAGATTATGAAAAAGATAATTATATGCTTATTACTCATCACCTCCATTATCTTCACCGCCTCATGCGGAAAGACGGAGGATACGGGTACTACCGAACAGAAGGTAGACAACACCGAACTGACAACCGAAGCACCCACCGAGGTTCCCACGGAAGCCACTACAGAAGCGCCTACCGAGGCACCCACCGAGGCACCCACCGAAGCACCTACGGAAGCTCCTACCGAGGCTCCGACTCTGCCGCCTGTGACGAAGCCCCATCCGCCTGCTCCTACAGAGCCTGCTCCCGAGCCCTCGCCCGAGAATATCACCGTATCAAATATCCCATACGGTACTAATACAGAGTCTCCCAAACTGCCCACCGTTACCTTTAACGTGAACGACCCTGACAACACCCGCGGCCTTGACGCATCCACCAACAGCTTTGGTTTTGGCGTGGCGTCGGGAGGCCAACCCCATCACGTTACCGTGAATAATCAAGCGCGCTTTGATAGCTACGGCACGGGTGGCTTCTCCTGGGATAACAGATCGGGGGAGAAGGTGCTGTACCTTACCTTCGACTGCGGTTACGCCTACGAGGATCTGGTAACGAGGATGCTTGATACCCTTAAGGAAAAGAACGTGCCTGCCGCCTTCTTTGGCACTCTTGATTACTTAAGAACTGCTCCCGCAGAGGTGCAGAGGATGATAGACGAGGGGCATATCGTGGGTAATCACTCTACCACCCACCCCTCCGACTGCGCCGCACTTACAAGGGCAGAGATGGCTACCGAGCTTCTTGGCGTACATAACTATATGCTGGCGAATTTCGGCTATGAATGTAAATATTTCCGCTTCCCCTCGGGCAGATATTCGGAGAATGCCCTTGAGCTGGTACACAGTCTCGGCTACAAGAGCGCTTTCTGGTCTATTGCCTATGCGGACTGGGACCCCGATGATCAGCAGGGAACGGATATAGCCTTTGAGACCGTTACCTCTCGCCTGCATCCGGGAGCTGTGATACTCCTTCACTCCACCTCTCCCGATAACGCGGATATTTTAGGCGATTTTATCGATTACGCTATTGCAGAAGGCTACACCTTCCGTTCTCTCGATGAATTCCCCTTATAATTTCACATCCTGCACCCTCTGCCCGAGAAAATGCGGTGCTGACCGCACAAAGGGGGCGGGGGCGTGCGGCGCAGATGATAAAGTACGCATCTGCCGTGCGGCTCTCCATATGTGGGAGGAGCCCTGTATATCGGGAGAGCGCGGCTCGGGTACCGTGTTCTTTTCAGGGTGCCCCCTCCACTGCGTTTTCTGCCAGAATAAAGAGATAAGCGCAGGCGGCGTAGGCAGGGAAGTGAGCGTAGACGAGCTTGCTCACGTTTTTCTCCATCTGCAGGAGCAGGGCGCTCATAATGTCAACTTAGTCACTCCTACCCACTATATCCCCTGGGTAGCCGAGGCGCTATCGGCGGTAAGGGATAGGCTGGGCATCCCCGTGGTGTATAATACGGGCGGATACGAAAGGGTGGAGAGCCTTAAAATGCTTAAGGGGCTGGTGGATATATACCTTCACGACTTTAAGTATTACTGTGGCGACCTTGCCGCCCGTTTATCCCGCGCGCCCGACTATGCCGAGGTAGCTACCGAGGCTATCTGCGAGATGACAGAGCAGGTGGGCGAGCCGCACTTTGACGGAAATATGCTGAAAAGCGGCGTTATAGTGCGTCACCTTGTCCTGCCGGGCAAGCGTGCTGACAGCATCCGTTGTATGGAGCATTTACACGAGAATTTCGGCAACAAAAAAATACTTATCTCTCTTATGAGCCAGTATACGCCTATGGCGGGCGTTCCCGAGGATCTATCCCGCCCCGTCACCACCTTTGAATATGACAGCGTATGCAAAAAAGCCATCGACCTTGGCTTTGAGGGCTATTTCCAACAGCGCTCGTCGGCAAATGATATATACATCCCCGACTGGGACTTAAAATGACAGACTTTTCGTCTGTCATTTTGTCTTTCTATTGATTTTATCCTTATATTGTGATAAAATAAACAATAAGACTTTTATATATTAAGAGGATGGAATTTAAGATGAAAAAGATCACCAAGGCTGTTATCCCTGCGGCGGGTCTGGGTACCCGTATGCTCCCTATCTCCAAGGCTGTTCCCAAGGAGATGTTACCTATCGTTGACCGCCCCGCTATCTCTTATCTTATAGACGAGGCAGTGGCTTCGGGCATTACCGACATTCTTATCATCACTGCAGGGGGCAAGGAGTCTATCGAGGACTACTTCGACTATTCTGCTGTATATGACGCATCTCTGTCTGCAAAGGGACGTACCGAGGAGATAGAGCGTATGCACGCTATCGCCGATAAGGCGAACATCCATTTCATCCGTCAGAAGCAGGCAAAGGGTCTCGGCCACGCTATCCTTTCTGCAAAGGCGTTTGTGGGCGATGACGATTTTGCAGTTCTCTACGGCGACGATATCATCGTTTCCGAGAAGCCCGTTACCCGTCAGCTCCTTGATATCTACGAGGAGTTCGGACTCGGCGTGGCAGGCGTTAAGAGCGTTCCGTGGGATCAGGTATACAAGTATTGCTCTCTCAAGACCGAGGACGTTCGCGAAGGGCTTTTCCGCGTCACCGATATGATAGAGAAGCCCAAGAGCCGCGAGGTCGCCTTCTCTAACTATTCTATCTTAGGCAGAGTGGTGCTCCCCTCCAAGATCTTCGGCATCTTAGAGAATACCGCGCCGGGTGCAGGCAACGAGATACAACTCACCGACGCTATGTGCGTTCTGGCAAGAGGCGAGGGGATGTATGCAGTTGACTTCGAGGGTACTCGCTACGATATGGGCAGTAAGCTCGGCTTCCTAATCGCAAACGTCACCGAGGGCTTAAAGAGCGAAGAGGTAGGAGAGGATTTCCGTGCCTTCTTGAAGGAATTTACAAAGGAGCTCTAATGAGAGTAAGTAAGGATAATTATTATCTTGATATAGCCGAGACCGTAGCGGAGAGGGGAACCTGCTCCCGCAGACTTTTCGGCGCAATTATCGTTAAAAACGACGTCATCGTCTCCACGGGATATGCAGGCGCACCCAGAGGACGCAAGAACTGCTCGGACCTGGGCTACTGCATGAGAGAAAAGCTGAATATACCTCGCGGTGAGCGCTATGAGCACTGCCGCAGCGTACACGCAGAGGCGAACGCCATCATCGCCGCTCCCCGTGAGCAGATGCTTGGCTCTACTCTCTATATGGCCTGCGTGGATCCTAAGACCAAGGAGCTGATGCCCGGTACATCCTCCTGCGCTATGTGCAAGAGGATGATAATCAACGCGGGTATCGACCGCGTTATCATCCGCGATACCAAGGAAGACTACCGCATCGTTATGGTAAACGAGTGGATAGAGAATGACGACAGTATCTCGGGAGAATTTGGCTACTAAAATGGAAAGCGCAGTAGCTTTGGAAAAGGATAAGATAAAGGGTGAGGCGCCTATCAAGGTGTGCTTCGTCTGCACGGGTAATACCTGCCGCTCACCTATGGCGGCGGCAGTGCTTAATCATTTAGGCAAGGGAAAATACCGCGCGGTCAGCGCGGGCCTTGCGGTGCACAGCGCCCGTGATATGTCGGAGAATGCCAAGCTCGCGCTTAAGGGCGCGGGCGTCACGCCGCCTCCTCATATCAGCCGTCAGCTAAGCGAGGATGATATAAAGGTTAACGATATTATCATCGGTATGACCGAGGGTCATTATATGATAATGATGCAGGCACTGCCCGAATACCTATCCAAGTTAGAGGCCATGCCCGCTGACGTAGGTGACCCCTACGGGGGGACCCCGGAGACCTATGAAAAGTGCCTTGTGAAGATAACCGAGGCTATCAAAGAGAGGTTTGCGCTGTGAGGATAGTTTCTGCCGGGGAACTGCCCGAGGAGATCTGCGACAGAGTATACGAGATCGAGCGGGTCTGCTTCTCGGACGCATGGAGCGCCAACAGCTTCAGGCACGAGCGGGAGGCAGGCAGACTGCACCTTGCCATGGAGGAGGATACCCTCCTTGGATACATCGTCTTTTGGCGTATAGAGGATGAGTGCGAGATAGCAAACATCGCCACCCATCCCGAGAGGCGCGGAGAGGGGATCGGCAGTATGCTCCTATCCCACGCCCTTGAGTGCGGCGCGGATAAGTTCTATCTTGAGGTAAGAGAGAGCAACGAGGCGGCTAAGGCGCTGTACTTTAAGCACGGCTTTACCCCCTACGGCAAGCGAAAGAATTATTACAGAAATCCTACAGAGGATGCGTTATTATTAAGTAAATGTTAGTTTTAGGTGTTGAGAGCTCCTGCGACGAGACTGCGGTCAGCGTATGCAGGATGTCGGATACGGAACGTGCCGTTCTCTCCGACTGCATCAACTCTCAGGTAGAGATACATAAGTTATACGGCGGCGTTGTGCCCGAGATAGCCAGCCGCGCACACGCAGAGTCCATCTCCGGGCTTTGCACCGAGGCGCTGGAGCGTGCGGGCGTGACCCTTGCCGATATAGACGCGGTGGCGGTGACCTATACCCCCGGTCTTGTGGGTGCACTTTTGGTGGGGGTAAACTTTGCAAAGGGCTTGGCCCTTTCCGCAGGTAAGCCCCTTATCGGCGTTGACCATATCCGAGGTCATATCGCCGCGGCGTATCTGGCGCACCCCGACTTGAAGCCCCCCTTCTTTGCTCTTGTGGCATCGGGCGGTCATACCTCGTTAGTGTTGGTTAAAAGCTATACCGACTTTGAGACGGTAGGTCGTACCCGCGACGACGCTATCGGTGAGGCATTTGACAAGGTTGCACGCGTTATGGGTATGCCTTATCCCGGCGGCGCGGCAATGGATATAGCCGCAAGAGAGGGTAATGCCGACGCGGTGAAGTTTCCCTCTGCGGCAATGCTCGGTGACTGCCTTGAGTTCTCCTTCTCGGGGCTTAAGACCTCGGTCATAAACCATCTGCATCATTTAGAGCAGTTAGGAGAGGAGATACCTGTCGCTGACATCGCCGCATCCTTTACCAAGACCGTTTGCACCTCTGTTACCAAGAAATTAGAGCAGGCACACGGCACCTACGGCTACGATAAGCTGGTGTTGGCAGGCGGCGTTGCGGCTAACTCTCACCTGCGCGGCGCTATCTCGGATATGTGTGAGCGACTGGGCGTCAGTTTTTACGTGCCTCCCAAGGAACTGTGCGGAGATAACGGCGCTATGATAGCCTGTCAGGGTTACTATGAGTTTATGGCCGGAAACCGTGCGGGCTCGGATCTTAATGCGAGGGCTACGGGAAAATGACGGAAATATATTTAGTTCGCCACGTACAGGCTATGGGCAACGTACGGCGTGTCTTTCAGGGGCACACCGACGAGCCGCCCTCACCTTTAGGCGAAAAGCAATTAGAGGCGCTTTCGGAATGTTTTAAGGATATACATATCGACGCGGCGTACCATTCGCCGCTTATACGAACCACCCGCACCTGCCTTGCCTGTGTGGGAGATAAGGGGATCCCCGTTGTAAGCGAACCGGGGCTTATCGAGATATTTGCAGGCGATTTTGAGAATCGTACATGGGACGAGCTTTTTCGTGACTATCCCGAGTATATGTGCCACTGGGGCCCTGATTATCAGAATTTTAAGGCTCCCGGAGGCGAGAGCTTTCGAGAGGTGTATGAAAGAGCGCAAAAGACGGTAAATGAGATAGTCAGCCGACACGAAGGCGAAAGCATACTCCTCGCCACCCACGGCGGCTTCTCGAGAGCCTTTCTCACCTTCGTAATGTACGGCGACATAGAGCGTATGTCCGAGCACGACTGGGTGGGTAACGCCTCTGTCACCAAAATTATTTATGATAACGGCGCATATAAAGTAGAGCAGTATGACTACCGCGATTTTATGCCCGAAGAGCTGCAAAACAGATATAAAACAAAGTAAGGAATCTACAATGAACTACGAAGCAAAGATAAAGGAATGCACCGAGCATTTTGAAGGATTACTGCGTGCGCAGTTAGCACGCGCAGAAGCCATGAAGAACGCTCCTGCCGCAACCGACTTTACAAAGAAAGAGAAGATAATCATCGGCGTTATCGGTGGTGACGGCATCGGCCCCATTATCGTGGACGGCGCCGCAAAGATACTGGGTAAGCTTCTTGCCGACAAGATCGCATCGGGCAGGGTGGAGCTTCGCAACATAGAGGGACTCACCATTGAAAACCGACTTGAGAAGGGCGAGGCTGTGCCCGCTGACGTTCTGGCGGCTATTAAGGAGTGCGACGTGCTCTTAAAGGGTCCCACCACTACTCCCAAGGGCGGCAGTATGGAGAGCGCCAACGTGACCTTGCGCCGTGAGCTGGACCTTTACGCAAACGTACGACCCGTGTGTGTGCCCGAGGAGGGCATCGACTGGGCGTTCTTCCGTGAGAACACCGAGGGTGAGTACGTTCTCGGCAGTAAGGGCGTTGAGGTGGAGGGTGAGCTTGCCTTTGACTTCAAGGTTACTACCGACGAGGGAACGAAGCGGATCGCCCGCGCGGCATTTGACTACGCACGCCGTAACGGCAAAAAGAACGTAGCCATCGTAACCAAGGCAAATATTATGAAGAAGACTGACGGTAAGTTCTCTCTTATCGCAAATGAGATAGCGAAGGAGTACCCTGAGATCACCGCCGAGGACTGGTACATAGACATTATGACCGCTAATCTGGTGAATACCGCTATCAG
Source organism: Eubacteriales bacterium (assembly GCA_045546375.1). Taxonomy (GTDB): domain Bacteria; phylum Bacillota; class Clostridia; order Oscillospirales; family CAG-272; genus CAKSEI01. The sequence continues at coordinate 8,039 of JAZQCR010000114.1, forward strand.
AAGCAAGTACGAAGTGTTCTTGCCCCCCAACCTTTACGGTGACATCATCACCGACGAGGCGGCTCAGATACAGGGCGGTGTGGGCACTGCGGGCAGCGCCAATACGGGCGATCGCTACGCTATGTTTGAGGCCATCCACGGCACCGCGCCACGTATGATCGAAGAGGGGCTGGGTGACTACGCAAACCCCGCCAGCATCCTGCGCGCGGCGGCTATGATGCTCTCCCATATCGCTATGGCGGAGGAGGCAGACCGACTCACGAAGGCTATGGACGCCATCGCAGACAAGTGTGTCGTTACAGGTAATCGCGACGGTGCTACCTGCGCACAGTACATTGAAGCACTTTCCCAAATCTTATAAAGGAAGTACCTTTTATGGCAAAGAAAGAAACGGAAGTATCCGAGGCGGTGGTCAACCGACTGCCCAGGTACTATAGATATCTGCGGGACCTTTACCGCAGGGATATACTGCGCATCAGCTCGGGCGAGCTGGCGCGGCTGATGGGGGTGACCGCGTCACAGATACGCCACGATTTTAACTGTTTCGGCGGCTTCGGTCAGCAGGGCTACGGCTATAACGTAAAGTATCTCTATCAGAAGATAAGTGAGATATTGGGTGTGCAGGATAACTACAGCGCGGTCATCATCGGTGCGGGTAACCTGTGCCACGCCATCGCCTACGGCTCCATCTTTACCCACAGAGGGGTGAAGCTGCTTTCCGTTTTCGATAATAACGAGGAGAAGATAGGCGGCAAGGTAGGTGAGCTGGATATATTGCACATCGACACCCTTAAGGAGTATTGCGATACTCATAAGGTGGACATCGCCGTGCTTACCGTACCCAAGAGTGCTGCAAAGGAAGTTGCGGAGCGCATTCTGGATACAGGCATCAAGGGCGTGTGGAACTATACCAATATGGAGCTTGACTTAAGCTCTCACGGCATCGCTGTACAGAACGTGCATTTAGGTGACACTCTGATGACCCTTTGCTACGCCATCAAGGAGCAGGAAAAATGAAATTAGTAGTTAATTACGGAAACGAGGCTTTCTCGGTACCGGGAGCGCTCCTTGAGCGTATCTCGGATATGTCCGAGACCGAGCTTGCCGTTCTTCTCAGTATGTGTGCAGACCCGTCCCTTCGTACCGACGCACACGAGGCACCTGCCGTGATAGCCGAGGCTATCGGGAAGGACACCGATGAGGTCGAGGCGGCTATAAATACTCTCCGCGGAATGGGCTTTTTAAGCACTACTCGCACCTCTCGCCGTGCGGCGGCACCCAAGAGGGCTATCACCATCTCCGCAGAGAAGAGGGAAGAGCCCTTTATCGACACACAACAGCGCGTTGCCGTTATGCCTATCTCCATGCCCGAGTACACGGGCGAGCAGATCAAGGGTATGATCGACGAGACGCCTATGTATAAGGTGATAGTGGACGAGACGCAGAAGATCTGCGGCACTATGTTCACCCCCACCGAGGTCAGCCGTGTGCTCAGCCTGGCCGACTATCTGAAACTGGAATTTGAGCATATCTTAATGCTCTTTACCTACTGTAAGAGCCGCGGTAAGACCTCTGTACAGTATGCGGTAAAGACCGCATACACCCTATATAATCAGGGCATCGACACCAAGGCGGCTTTCGAAGAGTACGTTAAGAAGAGCGAGCAGTTTGACACGGTGGCGGGCAAGGTGCGCTCCATCTTCGGTATGGGCGAACGCGCCTTTACCGCAAAGGAGAAGGAGCTTATCGCCTCCTGGTGCCGCGCCGAGGTGAGTACGGACCTTATCGCCCGCGCCTATGAGATAACCGTCAACAATACGGGCAAGGCGTCTGTGGCATATGCAGGCAAGGTCATCGAGAATTGGCTTAGCAAGGGCTACCGCACTCTTATAGAGATCGAGGCGGCAGAGGCGGAGTACCGCAGAGAAAGAGAAGAGGGAAGCGGCAGCTTCAAGACTGATGAATTCTTCGAGGCGGCGCTAAAGCGCGGCAGAGAGAAGATGGGTGAGTGAGATGGCATTTAGTAAGGAATGTTACCGCAAGGTAAGAGATGCTTTTGACGAAAAGCGTGAAAAAGCGGAAAACGCGGCAAATGCCCGCCGCAGAAGGCTCTACCGCGAGAACCCCGAGCTTGAGCGCATAGATATAGCCCTTTCACGTACCGCCATGCAGGTCATGGACGAGGTGCGTAAGGGCAAGGATGATTTAGAAGCGCGCATTGATGCTATCAGAGAGCAAAATGAGCAGTATCAGTCGGCTCGCGCCGCTATACTTCTCGGTATGGGCTACTCGGAAAACGAGGACGACCCGAGGTATGAGTGCGAGCTGTGTGAGGATAAGGGCTATACCGACGAGGGTATGTGTCCCTGCTTCCGCAGGGCTCTCGCCCTTGAGGGGCTTAAGTCCAGCGGACTTGGCACCCTTCTTTCCACCCAGTCCTTCGACACCTTCTCACTTGACTACTATCAGGGGCAGGACAAGGTGGAGGCGGAGAGAAATCTTCGCGCCTGCAAGAAGTATGCAGAGGAGTTTTCTCTTGATAAGTCGCCTAACCTGACCTTTATCGGCGGAACGGGGCTTGGTAAGACCCATATGTCCACCTCGATAGCCCGTGTAGTCATCGAAAAGGGCTATGACGTGGTGTACGAGACCGCACAGAACATTATGAGCGATTTTGAGGATGATAAATTCTCCTACGGACGTCAGGAGGAGAAAAAGGCAGAGCGCTATATGGATGCGGAGCTGCTTATCATAGACGACCTTGGTACAGAGGCACAGACCCAGTTTACCGTTGCCTTCCTCTACAATATCATCAATACCCGACTGAACGCAGGCAAGAAGACTATCATCAGCACTAATCTTGAGCAGGCTGAGCTGCATAAGAGATACGGCGACCGTATTACCTCCCGCCTTTTCGGTGAGTATATACCCCTTATCTTCCGAGGCAAGGACGTAAGGATGCAGAAATTACAATAAGATGGAATCAGAAAAAGCACACGAAGCGGTAATTCCGCGACGTGTGCTTTTCTTAACGGACGTTATTTCACGTATTCATAAGGAACGGCAAATTGTCCGAAGACAAGCTCACCGTTATTCGTTTCTGCGAAAAGTGCTATCTCTAATCCATCTTCCGTTTTCTTTAGATATGTCAGTTGAATATCGGGTGCTGCTGAAGCGTTTTGCGCCAAAAATGCTTCAGCGTTGATACTGGTGTTCGGATTTAGGGAGAGGGATGCCTGTTGCCATCCGTCCTTGAACATATCATGCCAGTTGATGGCCTTTCCGCTTTCCATATCATACACGATGCTGTGTTTATAAGGATAGGGAACTTCGGTGCCGTAGCGTATCCCGTTGGTGACTACAAGTCCGTGGCAGAAAGCAGCGTATTTACCCGCAACAGAGACTCGCCATCCTCCCATGGTGATAACGTCTTCATATCCACGCTCACTATAAAACGATTTTATCTTTTCGGCGGTGAAATAAGATTTGATGTGTTCTCTCACCTCATCGTTTATCTTTTTTGCGTAAGGATAGACATCTTCTCTAAGGAAGGCTGCGTTAGTGTCCTCTATCCTTTCATAATAGAGCTCGTCAGCGTTGAATACTTTTTCTATCGTTACGGTATCATCAAAGCGTCCTGACATATCGCGCGCTTTTTGGCTTACCATAACATTTATCGGCAGATCAGCTAAAGAGAATCTAAGGCCTTTTGCGAAATACGGATTATCAGTGTCGATGTATATATGGCCCGCAGTGAGATGCCAACCGTTAAGGGGCAATGCGGCAAAATCACGCTTCAGTTCATGGTATTCTGCCGGGTATCCGTCGTTGCTCCATGCCCACTCGCGCATAGATGCTTCGCGTAAATAAGTATTAAGTACTCCGTCGATGTCTATGCCGTCATAGAAAAGCTCCTCCACGGTTAGCCTTTTTCCGCTGAAAAGATCCCACACAGCACTTTCGGTTTCATGATAATACTTGGTGCCATCGGCGATCTCCGTATTACATACTGCTACAGACAGATAGCCGTTTTTTGCGGTAATGAAAGTTTCTCCTTTGATCTGTTGCTTTACCTCTGCGAGATAAGCGTTGATCTCGTTCTGAAGTTCTTTGTTTGTTAGGCAGTTTAGTTCGTTTTCTTCCCAAGCGATGGCGGGAAAGCCCTGTAATTTATGTGTCCAGGCTTGGTAATAGCTATCAGTTCTTTCTGTTTCGGCTGAACCGCCGACTCCCGTGCCGGAATACTTTGTGAGAGTCATCTCGGTGTAGTCATAGCCGATGTCCTCGAGGGTTATGTATCCCGCATTTGCTGCTGCCAACTGTCCGTCGTAAGAGGTCATATACTCTATGAGAGCGCGCACGTTGCTATCAGCGGGCTCGTCTGCGCGGAACACCGCATAGTTTGTTCCCATCAGAGGATATTCTCCCGTGGCCATAGTCTGCTTGGAGGGTTGTACCCCGTCCACGGAAATAAATTTAATGTCGTCGCCGTCACCGTACATATCTGCCGCATAGGCATAGACGGAATATCCGATGGAGTTTACGGCATTGTCATTAGTGGAAAGAACGTCCAGGATCCCCGCCATATTCGTAGGGCGTAGATCTGTTGGAGCGTCCACGAGCGGGGTATCGCCCATAAACGCTATCATGTAGTTTTGCGAACCGGATTCGTTATTACGCTGGTATGCGATGATGGGGCTGTCAGGGCCGCCAACCTCACTCCAGTTGGTGATATCTCCCGAATATATTCCTTTTAGCTCATCTTGCGTCAGCTCCTCGGTGGGGTTTTCACCGTTTACCACAAAGATGAAGCCTTCTTTAGCCACGGGAACACACTCAAGCTCTATTCCGCGCTCTTCTGCTATCTTCCTTTGTTCCTCGGAGAGAGGGCAGGTGAATATAACGTTGCACTTTCCGTCGAGTAAGTTGTAGAAAGAGTTCCAAGTGGATGAATGTACCACCTGTTCGGTGGCCTCTTCTACCGAGATGTCGAAGATGTCCGATCTAACTCCTGCCTCTAAAGGTATCAGAGAGGTAGAACCGTCGATTACGGGAAAGTTCTCGCGCAGATATTTGGCAGGGTCACCCGTCCAATCTGGAAGCTCGGGCAGGGGGCTTCCCGTATGTTCTGTGTTTACTATCGATTCACTTGATTTGGTTGGCGTTGTAGTGCCTTCGGTATCCGCGTCTTTACAGGACGGTAAGAAAACTGCCGCCGTGGCGATGATAGCCAAGAGCAGAAAATATACGGGCAAACGTTTCGGACTTAAAACTCTTAATAGGTTTTTCATTTTCTTATACCTCCTTGTACCTATATAGACGTAAAAAAACAGAAAAGGTTACAGAAAAAGGAAAAATATTCAGAAAAACAAACCTGCCGCAAAGCTTATGCTTTGCGGCAGTTAATAATTACTCTTCGTCGCAGTTCTCGCAGTTAGCGCAGTCGGCGTCCTCGTCGTCACACTGGCAGATGCAGGTGAAGGGACCGCCGCAGTGGGGGCACACAACGTCGTTGGGGTCAGCGTCAGCCTCGAAGCAGAACTCCTTGCCGCACTCGGGGCACTCGGTCTCAACGAATCCCTCGTCGAATTCGTCATCGTCAAATTCGTCGTCCTCGGTCTCGTAGAGGTACTCCTCGACTTCACCCAGGTCGTAGTCAAGCTCGTCCACGTAGTCAGCCATGGTTGCCTGCTCGTCCTGAACGTCAGCCAGATCAAGAGCGATGTCGTCAAGAATGTCAACGATGTAGTTAAAGAGCTTAGTCTCCTTTGCGGAAGCGTCCAGCTCCATGCCTTCCATTAAGCCCTTTAAGTGAGCTACCTTTTCAGAAATAGTCATTATTATATCCTCCGTTTGTACAGTTTGGTAAAACAACCTGCTTTCGCAGGTTGTTTTTATTCAGTATTTAAGCAAAGCGTGCGTATCCGAACCCGATTTTGAGGGAGCGAAGCGCGACTCTGCTTCGTGAAAATATTCGCAAATCTATAAAGGATTTGCTATGTTTTTGCCTAACGTAGTCCTCCCACCGCTCTCCTCAAAATTCTTCGATCCGAAATGTGCAGTATTTTGAGGAATTTTGGGTGCGGAGGATGCAGTAAGGCTCTGCCTTGCAAAGACGACAATCCCGAAAGGCCCGAAATACTGCCATTCCGGACGGGTTCGGATACGCATGCTTTGCTTACTTATGCGCGGGACAGATACTCACCGGTTCTGGTGTCGATCTTGATGATCTCACCCTTCTCGATGAAGAGGGGAACCTTGACCTCAGCGCCGGTCTCAACGGTAGCGGGCTTTAAGGTGTTGGTAGCAGTGTTGCCTGCGAAACCGGGATCGGTGTCGGTGATCTCCAGCTCAACGAACGTGGGAGGCTCAACTGCGAATACGTTACCCTTGTAGGAAACTACCTTACAGGTGTCGTTCTCCTTAACGAACTTGAAGGAGTCGGTCAGAATGCTACTTCCGATCGGGATCTGCTCATAGCTATCCATATCCATAAAGTAGTAGAGGTCGCCGTCATTGTAGAGGTACTGCATGTCTCTTCTCTCAACGATAGCGTTCTCAAATTTGTCAGTGGGGCTGAAGGTACGCTCAACCACAGAACCTGTGATGACGTTCTTTACCTTAGTACGGACGAAAGCCGCACCCTTACCGGGCTTAACGTGCTGGAACTCGATTACCTGCATAACGTTTCCGTCCATCTCGAATGTAATACCGTTTTTGAAATCTCCGGCAACTACCATTGTATAAATCCTCCGATTAATATATTACAGTTTTATCTAATATATAATACACTATTTTTTGCGATTTTTCAAGTGTTTTGTGTAAAAACTTATAGCTCTATGAGATTTTTCGGTGCTTTGGTCAGGTTTACGGCTGTTTTTTCGCCGATGGCCATCATATCCTCGATGCGCACACCGTATTTTCCTTTAAGGTAGATACCCGGCTCGATGGTGATGATGTGCCCCTTTTCCATTATCCTATCGGAGGTGGGAGACACTCTGGGGCTTTCGTGGATGTACATACCCACTCCGTGACCGAGACCGTGACCGAAGGTGTGGGGATAGCGCTCGTCTATTATCTTTCTTGCCACAGCATCTATCTCCTTACCGCTCTTACCGGGGGCGGTAGCATCTATGGCGGCGAGCTGTGCCTCCAGGACGGTGTTGTAAAGAGCCTTCATTTCATCGTCTGCACGGCCGATGACCACGGTACGGGTCATATCCGAGCAATAACCCTGATAGAGGGCGCCGAAGTCCATTGTGAAGAAACCCTTCTCCAGCTTCACGTCCCTCGGCTCGCCGTGAGGCAGGCTGGAGGCGGAGCCGGAAACGGCTATGGTGTCAAAGGAGGTGCCGGACGCTCCCTTGCTTCTCATAAAGAACTCAAGCTCTAAAGCTACCTCTATCTCGGTCTTATCGGGGGTGATAAAGCCGAGGATATGGTCGAATGCTTCTTCTGCTATGCGCTGTGCCTTTGTGATGAGCTCTATTTCGCCCTGGTCCTTATGCTCACGCAGGTCGGTGAGCAGAGAGCCGCAGGGGATGAGGGTGGTGCCCTCAAGGAGTTTTTCGTACTTTGCCTTATCGGCACAGGTCACGTACAGATCTTCAAAGGCAAGGGTGCCAATACCTTCGCAGACTTCCTTCAGCTCTTTAGTGCCGGAGAACTGTACCACCTCGAAGTCGGTGGCTACCTTTTCGGCTATCTCAATATACCGTGAGTCGGCAAGCAGCACCGCTTTCTCACGTGTAATGACGATATAGCCGTCGGTATAGTTGAGTCCCGATAAATATCTTTGATTTAAAGGATCTGTTATCAGTATGCCCTCTGCCTCGGCGGGCAGGGCGGCGCGCAGCTTGTTAATTCTCGTTTCCATAGGTACACCTCTTCATAAATAATGCGTCCTCGGCCTGGGTTCCGTCCGATTCGCAGATGATGCGGGGGCACAGGCCGTCCTTTACTATGACCTCGCCTAAAGGCTCGAAGTGAGGGCCGTATACTCGATCCTCGAAGGTCAGATGCCTTTTCTCACCACCGGGGGTAGTGAATTCTATCTTGGAGAAATGGCAATGCAGATATTTTGCCTTGTCCTCTCCCAGCTTTTCGCCTATCTTATCAAATACTCTGCGGTAGTCGTCCTCAGTGACGAAGACACCGCCCAGGTCACGGGCATTGAGATGCCCAAAATCCACGATGGGGTAAAGGCGCGGGCTTGATGCGCACAGGTCTATTACCTCGTCAAGAGTGCCGAGCTGTCCCACCTTGCCCATGGTCTCAAGTCCCATTTTGATGCCGCAGTCGGGTATCTCGTCTACTGCACGCAGGATGGTATCTCGGGCAAGCTCGAGAGCCACCTCCCGTGGGCGCTTACCTACGCTGCCCGTATGGATGACTACCGTGTCCGCACCCATAATGGAAGCAACGCGGAAGCTGTCACGGATATAGTTTATGCTGTTAAGGCGTGTCTCCTCTTTCTCACCCGAAAGGGAGATGAAGTAGGGGGCGTGGAAGGAGAGCTTTATGCCGTATTTTGCGGCCTCGTCACCTATCTTCGCATAGGTCTCGTCCGAGCCCTTTACCCCCTTGCCAGCCGAATATTCGTAGGCGTCAAGGCCAAATTCCGAGAGCCACTTTGCCACCTGCCAGGTGTGCTTGCCTCCCGCGTCGTAGAATAACTGCGGATTGCCCGCAGGGCCGAATAATGCTTTCATCTATGCTTTCTCCAATACGCTTTTTTGATAGGTATCTCAAGAGCCCTTTTACTCTTGAAGAACAAAGAAGTCTTATCCTTTATGGGGTCAACTAAGAATACGGTGAGTCCCGCACGCTTGCCTGCCCACACGTCGGTGAATATCTGGTCACCTATAAAGGCGGTGTTCGACTTATCTGTGCCCATTTCTTCCATTACCTTAATAATGTTTTTGATAAAGGGTTTACCGCTTTTGGCGTAGGCGGGGTAGCCTAACTCACGGTTAAATTCATTGACTCTGTCCCAGTCGTTGTTGGAGACGAAGGATATCTTTATCCCCGCTTCCGACACCGCTTTAAACCAAGCGGATGCCTTGGGCGTAGGAGTGGGGTCATCGTAGGTCACGATAGTATTGTCTATGTCCATTACCAGTCCCTTGATGCCTAATTCGCATAAGGCCTCGGGGGTTATATAGGACAGGTCGGGATAGTAATAGTCGGGCATAAATTTCTTAAACATTGTTGTCCTCTTATTTTAACATTCATTATATTTTACCACGAAAAGCGCAAAAGTGCAAGCATAAGCAGTTTTTGCCGTGAATATATATGGATTACCAAAGATTACGGGGGAAAAGAGATGTTTATTTATTCACTTAGGGCTTCCAGTATAAAATTCGTAGGTGCCGTAGCCCTTTCGCTTGTTGCGCTTATCGTTTTGGTGGCATTCGTTCCCCATGCGGACGATGGCACGGCTATGGCGGATGCCAAGGGCATACAGTACGTGTACTCGGGTATCAAGACAAACGATGACCGTCTTAAGTTCTTATCGCAATTTGACATTGCGGCGGACCCGGAGCCCCTCACCACAGAAGAGGTGAAGATACCCGACACCTTCGATAAGGTGTATCTCGGTTATAATGAGATACAGCACGAGCAGGGTATGGATATAGCCAAGTATAAGAACAAAAAGGTCACGCGGTATACCTATAAGGTTACCAATTACGAAGGCTACGAGGGCGAGGTATGGGTCAATCTGCTTATCTACCGCGATAAGGTCATCGGAGGGGACGTGTGCTCCGCCGACGTGAACGGCTTTGTCCACGGGTTTGTGAAATGAGAAAGGTGCTACTTGCACCTTTTTTGTTTTTGTGCTATTATATGTACAATAAATCAGGAGAGATAAAAATGCGCTTTGTTGCTACCTGCCTTTTCGGCCTTGAGAAATTCCTGGGTGAGGAGATAGACGCCCTTGGGTATAAGAGAATAGAGACCATTGACGGCCGTGTCATATTTGAAGGCGACGAAGGAGCCATAGCCCGTGCCAATATGTGGCTTCGCACTGCGGAAAGAGTGTTCGTGCTATTGGGCAGGTTTCCTGCGCCTACCTTCGACGCGCTTTTTGAGGGTACGAAGGCACTTCCTCTTGAGGAATGGATAGGGGCAAAGGATGCTTTCCCCGTTACGGGTCATTCGGTAAAAAGCGCCCTCACCAGCATACCCGACTGCCAAAGAATAGTGAAAAAAGCAGCAGTTGAGCGCTTAAAGGGCAAGTACGGTATCTCTTGGTTTGAGGAGAGCGGAGTTAACTATCCTCTCGAGTTCTTTATATTAAAGGATGAATGCTTCCTGATGCTGGACACCTCGGGCGTAGGACTGCATAAGCGTGGCTACCGTCCTGCGGCAGGCGCCGCACCCTTAAGAGAAACTTTAGCGGCGGCTATGGTGAAGATAGCAAGACCCAGGGACAACGTGCTCTTATGCGACCCTATGTGCGGCTCGGGCACTATTCCCATTGAGGCGGCTATGATAATGACCAATACCGCGCCGGGTATCAAGCGTTCGTTTTTGGCGGAGGACTTCGCCCGCCTTGACACCGCTCTTTGGCAGGCGGCAAGGGAAGAGGCGCGCGATCTGCGCAGGGCAAGCGACTTCCGCGCCCAGGCCTCGGACATCGACCCGAAAATGGCGGAGATGGCTCACGCCAATGCGAGTAGGGCGGGAGTAGACAGCAATATCTCCTTTAAGTGTGCGGACGCGCTGAAGCTGACCACCGACGGACAGAGGGGAAGCATCGTATGTAATCCCCCTTACGGTGAGCGACTGATGACCCCACGGCAGACAGAGCAGCTATACCGCGATATGGGTAAGCATTTCGCCACCCTTGATAGGTGGCAGATATACATCCTCACTCCTCACGAGGAGTTTGAGCGGCTGTACGGAGCCCGTGCCGATAAAAAGCGCCGCCTTTATAACGGTATGATAAGATGTAACTACTATCAGTTCTTTAAACGATAAAAAAGACGCTCATTGAGCGTCTTTTCATTTTATCTTCCTTTAGAATAATTCTCGCCTGCCACGCGGTCGTAGGTCATCATCCTGTGGGTATTAATGAACTTTTGCAGCTCCTCGTTTACGGGGATGAGCATACGGTTATTGTAGGTGGGGAAGGCAAGGCCGAATTCCTCGAGCCACTGATGGTACTCACTTCTGGGAGCGCCTATGAGCTCTGCCGCCGCATTAAGCAGATTATAGGATGCGATCTCGTTGTCCTTACCCTCGTGTACCAATGAGCTTTCGCCGAGCTCGTAGTTAGAATAGATAAGGAAGGGAGTACACTGGGTGGCGTATCGCTCCGCTCTTGTCAGTCGCTGTGTGGAGTTGATAAGTCCCGACTGGATATACGCGGCGTAGTTTGCGCCGAGAGTAGGCAGATGGTCGCCGAAGTAGATGAGAACAGTCTCCTTTTCACGGCTGTCGATGTAGTCCACCAGCTTGCCGAGGGCTTGGTCGGCGTCGTACATCGCCATAGTGAAGTTGCGGAAGGGCTTAAGCGCATTTTCCGCCAGGTTAGGATTGGCGGTGACGATCTCTAACTGTTCGGGTTTATACTTGGTTTCGTAAGGCTGGTGCGCCTCCATAGATATACCCATAACGAATTTATTCTCGCCCTCTCCGTTTTCGAGAAGGTCGATCATAAAGTCGGAGAAGAGATTATCCGAGAGGTATCCGCCCTTTCTTTCGTAGCGGAATCGGGCGACCTCGTTCTCGAAGTTAAGGTTGTCGATGCCGATGAGGGGGTATCCCGTGTCTCTTGAGTAGAAGGCGGGGATATAGGGGTGGACGGAATAGGTGGTGTACCCCATATTCTTGTACACCATGGGGTAGGAGTCGGTAGCTCCCTCCAGATACTGATAAGGGATACTGCCGCTGGGCAGATAATCGGTGGAAAGACCCGTCAGTACCTCGAATTCGGGGCGTACCGTACCGCCGCCGAGAGCCGTGTTTGCCATAAGTCCGCTGATGGCGCCGGGACGTGAGGAGATCTCCTCAAAATTAGCTATAGGATCTATCTCGTTGCCTTCAAGGTCGGTGAAGGTGGAGCCGGGCAGATCCTTTGGATCCCAAAAGCTCTCGGAAAGGATAACGATAACGTCGGGGTCAGCGTAGTCCTCTCTTGCGGGTATGGGATCGTACTTATCGAGTACGGTGCTTACGGCATCCTCAGAGTAGCCTTCGGGCACCTCTACCTGCATAGACAGAAGATTGATGGTGAATCCGCCGATGAAGCCGTTGTCAATATAATTTGACTGCTGGAGCGCCGCCTGGTCGCGACCCATAGTGTTTTTTACCAGGTACTCCTCTACCTTTTGCGGGGTATTTACCGAGAGGAGCATCATGGCCGCTATAAGCACGCCTGCGGGGATACGCAGATAGAATCGCAAGGGCAGAGATGCGTTTGTCAGGGCGGGTATCATAGCAAGGGTGACAAGCACCGCTATGGCCAGCACAAATTTCCAGGGGAAGCCCTGGGATAGGAAGCTGCTGAGCTCGCCCAGGTTACCGGACTGCACCAGGTCCCAGGGGTAGAAGAAGTCGCCCGTCAGGGTATACTTAAAGTGGTTGGTCACCACCGAAACTACGTAAACGCCTGCCAGTATGCCATTGGCGATAGCCACCTTGCGGAATATTAAGAGCAGTACCGTCCAGATAAGGTAGGTGAGTCCGAGCATAGCTACCGCTACTGCGGTACGCGTCTGCAGGAAGTGCACCAGTCTGCCTTGGCTGATGGATGCGAAGTGGATATATTCCGTGATGACGTAGCAGAAGGCAGGGAAGGCCAGAGCAAGTACCCATACAAGACCCTTGAAAAAGTATTTGGCGCCCTTTATCTCTACCTTTTTTGCCAGTCGGTCACTTTTTGCAGGGGCGTAGAATATCTTTTTGATAAAACCGCCTATCTTTGCAAAAAACGAGCCGAGCTTTTTTGCTATGCTTTTAATTTTTTCCCAAAAGTTTTTCATTTAACCGTGATCTCTCCCATGAAGTTTCCGCCGATCTCTTCATCAAAGATGTCGATATTGGCAAAACGTACAGCACTCTTCTTCGTATGCTCCGCATCCTTTGCGGGAAGGGAAACACGCAGATAAGCGCGGTAGCTGCCCGCAGGCGCATCCTCGGGAAGTGTGGCAGTGACTGAATACGCGGTCTTCTCGCAGGAGAGCCACTTTCTTACATCCAGCTCTACGGGTACGTGATAAGTATTCCCATTTTCGCCTGCGAAGATAACTGCCGTTTCCTTCTTGTTTACGGTAGCGGAGAAGCCTGTGTTTTCCACTTTACCCGATAGGGTCACGGTGCGACCGTCCACGGTGGCGTCGCTTTCTCTTATGACGTAGCGATAGCCGATATGGTCTCGGATAAACTTGTGACAGTTCTCTCCGTAGTAGGCGGAGTTGTCGGGGAACCAGGAGTACTCGTAGTCGGGGCCGTAGGTGAAGTCCTCGTAGCTTACGGTCTTATTGTGAAATACGTTTCCGCGGATGTAGTCGGTGTGGGTCATATACATCTCGGGGATAGCGTACTCGGGGCGCCAGGTGTGAAATCTTACCGTCCACCAGTCGGCGCTGGAGTATTCACCTCCGTAGAAGGAGTGGCCGCCCACGCGGTTAAGGTACTGTACACCCTCGTGGCGGGTAAGGGAATCGTCCATCCAGGTGCCCAGATCATTGTCCGAACCCATATATCCGTCGTTGTAGATGCCCAGACGCTCTGCCTTAGAGCCGGGCTCGGGAGTATACCTTGCAAGCTCTCCGTGATCAAGACCCGTGTAGTGCATTAAGTAGAAGGGATTACGCACAAGGACGGGCTTGCCGTCGGGGCAGGCGTCGAGAAGCGCGTCGATAATGGGCTTTGAATATTCACTTGCACAGTATTTTGAAGTGTGCATCTCCCCCCAAAGGCCGAAGATGCCTGCTTCGATTCCCGCTACGGCGTTGTGGTGCTCACGGAGCACCTCGCCTATCTGGGATATATGATGAAGTATCATATCCAGGCTCTCGGGCTCGCAGTCCTTGACTCCTCTTGAGTCGTATGCGAAGCGCAGGATAGCGGAGCCTCCCGCCTCCTCAAGCTGGGCCAGCTGACCGCCAAGGGCGGAAAGCGCCGCATCGGTTATGGGGATATCCTCGCCGCCGCCCACTTTGGTGAAGGCGGAGAGGGTATAGAGCTGATTGGTAAAGCCCTGCAGGGTAGGGTAGTTCCCATGGCTATCGGGGTTTATCCCCTCCTTGGTCAAGTCCTGCCAACGGCTGAAGTTGGGGTAGCCCATCTCGGGGTTACGCAGGGTCTCTGTTGATTCGGTATAATTGATCGTCATTTTTCTGTTCTCCTGTACGCTTCACGTAGCGCCGCTTTTACACTTTCTTCCCGCACCCTTTCACGGTCTCCCGAAAGGGAAAGGCGAAGGGCATAGGTTTCATTTTTGTGGCTGACACCGAGATAAACGGTGCCCACGGGCTTTTCCGCCGTGCCGCCTCCGGGGCCTGCTATTCCCGTGAGGGAAATGCCGATATCCGCCCCCATCAGGCGCCGTACCCCCTCCGCCATCTCGCAGGCGCACTCTTCGCTGACTGCTCCGTGAGTAGCAAGGGTCTCCTCCTTCACTCCGAGGATGCGGTGCTTAATCTCGTTTGCGTAGGAGACCACACCTCCGTCGAAGACCTCGCTTGAACCGCTGACCGAGGTGATGGCGGCGGACGCCATACCGCCCGTGCAGGATTCTGCCGTGGCGATATGCAGTCCTTTTTCCTTTAAAGCCTTTACTAATCTTTCAGCACTTTGTTTCATTTTATCTATAGTACTTGTAATATGCGATTATCTTGCGGTTTTTACCCGCGTCCTTGTCGTAGCCCTCCAGGATCACTCCATCCCTTGAGAGCAGCTCGCTTGCCGAAAGCGAGTCGATATCCGCGCGGAAGACGATGTCTGCGCTGGCAAGCACTATGAGCTCGCCCTCGCGGATGGTGAGGGAGCCGTCCTTGCCGATGATGATATCACCGCTGCCGTCCTCGGCGCGCTCGGAGCAATACTTGATTATCTTGCCCGACAGCCGCCCGATGACCTCGTCTTTGATTCTCTTGTCCTCGCGCTCTTTTTTGCGCTTGCCGAAGAATATCATTTCAGTAAAAGTCCGTCCTTCTTACATTTCTCCCAGTCCACGTCGATGACCTTTATGTTCTTGGTGCCCGAGCGGACGTAGCGCTGACTCATATACTCTTTTTCGATGAGCTTGCGTAGAGTGTCTGCGATGTCGTTTTTATTAACGCCGTAGGTCTTTGCCACAGCCTCCGCAGTAGCCCAGAAGGTTATGCGTGCCTTCTTGCCCTTTTTGTCGGTGAGAGCCTTCAGATTACGAAGGATCATCTGGGCGCGCTCTATGAGCACGGGGTCCTCGCCCGCTACTTCAACGGTAAAGTCTGCGGCCTCTCGTAGGGTCAGGCTGATGCAGTCCTTTACGCCGTAGATGCCAACTTCCTTGCGGCACTTGGTCTTTAAGAAGCTGACTACGCTTGAGAAGTGGCCGTCACCCGAGAAAACGATGAAGGTATCCACGTCGGTGCGTGTCATGGCCGCCTGGTAGATGTGGTCGAGCATGATAAAGTCGGTGAAATCCTTCTTGTAATGATTTGACGAATTCTGCGTTTCTATAATAGAGCCTGTTACCGCACGGATACGGGAGATCTCGGCCCTGAGGGCAGGATGCGAAAAATCAGCGAAAAAAGTGATGTCCACAATGTCGTAGGACTGGGAAAGCTCGTCCCTGAATGCCTTTATATCGGGCTTTTTGTGAAAAAACTTGTCAAAGGAAATATACCAGTGCTCGTAGTCAACGAAAATTATGGCGCGCTTGCTCTCTTTCGGCGTTTTTTTGAATAATCCGAACATTTTATCCTCCTTTCTATATAATATATCAGCATATATTATACCTTATTTGAGCGCCGTAGTCAAATAATATTTGAAAAATTTACAGATATTTGGTATAATAAGTTTATCACGCCGAGAGGAACGTATTATGAAAGCAAAAAAATTACTTGTCATAGACGGCAATTCCATCTTAAACAGAGCCTTTTACGGTATCCGCCCACTTACCACCAAGGACGGACTTTTCACCCACGCCGTTTACGGTATGGCGAATATAATCTTAAAGCAGACCGATACCTTGAAGCCCGACTACGTGGCGGTTGCCTTTGACGTACACGCACCTACCTTCCGTCACGAGGCAAGCGCGGACTATAAGGCGACGAGAAAGGGTATGCCCGAGGAGCTGGCAGTCCAGCTTCCTTATGCAAAGGAGCTTTGCTCTGCCCTGGGCTTTACCGTGGCGGAAAAGCCCGGTTACGAGGCGGACGATATCCTGGGTACTCTGTCACGTGAGGCGGCAGAGGCGGGCGCACACGCTTATCTTTTAACGGGAGATAAGGACAGCCTCCAGCTTATCACAGACGATATATCGGTGATGCTGGTGAGCACGGGCGCCACCACGGAGTATACTCCATCGGTATTTTTTGACAAGTACGGAGTTAAGCCCACACAGTTCGTGGACGTAAAGGCGCTGATGGGCGACTCTTCCGATAATATTCCCGGCGTTGCGGGAATAGGCGAGAAGACCGCTCTTAAGCTTATCGCCGAGTACGGCGACCTTGATAGGCTTTACGAAGGCTATGAGGAGTCAGGGCTTACCGCAGGCGTGAAGGGTAAGCTGGCGGCAGGCAAAGACAGCGCATACACCTCCCGCTTTTTAGCAAGGATAGTCACCGATGCGCCTATAGGTATCACCCTTGAGGATACCGCTTGGGGCGGGTATGATAAAGAAAAATTATTGCCCCTTTTAAACCGTCTTGAGCTTTTCTCCCTTTCCGAGAGACTGCTTACCGAGGAAGAGGGCGAGGCGCAGACCGAGTGCTGTGAGTATACCGATACAAAGGGTATAAATAAGGATACCCTTTACGGTGTTGCCCTTGACGGTGAATACGCGCTTTTTGCAAGCGAGGGAGAGCATCTGCGTATTCCCTTAAGCGAATGTAAAGATATTTTTGAAAACGAAGAATACAAGCTGATAGTCCCCGAGTGCAAGGCGGTATGGCATACTCTTATGGACAGAGGTATCACCCTTGCGTCCTGTGTTTTTGACCCTTGCCTTGCGGCGTACGTGCTTGACTCCACCGCCTCCGACTACACAACCGCACACCTTGCGGCGGCTTACCTTAACGGCAGATGCTCGGATACGGCGGACGAGGCGTACCGACTGTATTCCGTTCTCTCGGAGAAGCTGCGCGAAATAGATTCGGAGAATATCTATTACGATATAGAGCATCCCTGCGCCTTTGTGCTGGCACGTATGGAGAGGGCAGGCTTCCTTGTTGACGTCAAGGGACTTGCCGGGTATTCTGCTGAGCTCACAAAAACGGCAGAAGCTCTGCAGGAAGAGATATACCTGCTTGCAGGTGAAGAATTTAATATAAATTCCCCAAAGCAGTTGGGACACGTATTATTTGAAAAGTTAGAGATCCCCGCTCCCAAGAAGACCAAGAGCGGTTACTCCACGGCGGCGGACGTCCTTGAGAAGCTCCGTCCCTTCTATCCCATCGTGGATATGATACTTGAGTACCGTAAGGTGACCAAGCTAAATTCCACCTACGCCGTAGGTCTTACCAAGGCGGCGGACGGTGAGGGCAGGGTACACACCACCTTCCAGCAAACGGTCACCGCCACGGGCAGGCTTTCCTCGGTGGAGCCCAATCTGCAGAATATCCCCATTAAGACAGAGCTGGGCAGAGCCCTGCGCCGTTACTTCATTCCGAAGAAGAAGGGCTCGGTGCTGGTGGACGCGGACTACTCACAGATAGAGCTTCGTCTCCTTGCTCACGTCTCGGGGGACGAAAATATGATAGAGGCCTTCAAGAGCGGCGTGGACGTACACACGGTTACCGCATCCCAGGCCTTCGGTGTGCCTGTAGAGCTGGTCACCCCGGAGCTTCGTAAGCGTGCCAAGGCGGTAAACTTCGGCATTATATACGGTATCAGCGACTTTACCTTGGGTCAGGATATCGGTGTAACCAAGCGCCAGGCCAAGGAGTATATGGACTCATATATGGCTGCTTATCCCAAGGTGTCCGAGTATCTTGACAGAGTGAAGGAAGAAGCAAAGGCGCAGGGCTACGTCACCACCATGATGGGCAGACGCAGGTACATTCCCGAGCTTTCCTCGGGTAAGGCAATGCTCCGTGCCTTCGGTGAGAGGGTGGCTATGAACAGCCCCTTGCAGGGTGCGGCGGCAGATATTATGAAGTTAGCTATGGTAAACGTAGATAAGGCCCTTCGTCGGTCGGGCATAGACGCTCACCTTATACTGCAGGTACACGACGAGCTTGTCCTCGAGAGCGCCCGCGAGTGCGCGGAGGAAGCCTCCCGTATACTGCAGAGCGAAATGGAAAACGTGATAACACTCAGAGTTCCTTTAATAGCTGAAACGACTGTAGGAGAGACCTGGTATGAAAACAAATGACGTAAACGAGAGCGGTAACCGCTCAAAGATGGCGAAGATAGATACCTTTGAGTTTACCGCCGCCACCAACGACGAGATAATAGAGGACGTCCGCCGTGAGGAAGAGGCTCGCTTAAATAATAAAAAGGGAGTACCTCCCGGGGAGAGGGAATACCGCTTCTACACCACCAACACAGTGAAAAGGGTGGATACCCAGAGCGTGCACAGGCTGAATACCACCACGGGCACGGGCCCTGTCTACAATACCACGGGTACTATGGTGGCGCAGAGCTCCCGAAGGCGCACGGCGAAAAAACCCAGCTTGGCGGCGCGGCTCATTCCTCTTGCTATAATCATCGCTCATATTCTGTCGGTAGTGTCGGTAGACATAATAGGGCTTATGGGCTATTATTTCGGGCTGACTCCCGTGAGCGTAGTGCTGTACGTGCTGTACCTTACTCTGACCATCCTCGGTACGATGCTCATGATGTTTATGGACGTTTTACCGAAGCCCGTGGCGCTTCTGGTGCTTTTTGTCAGCATATTTTGTGTGAACGGAAATAAACTGCTTATGATACCGCTGGTACTGGCATTTATCGGTGTCGCCATTACCATAGAGGGTAATTATACCCGTATAGTCACCTGTGCCATCGCGGTGTTTATGGCATTTTATGCCGTGGTCATCGGTGTCTCCGGCTCCAAGGTCACGAGAAGCGATATCGTAGAGAGCGAGGACGGGCAATATCAACTGGTCCGTGAGACACGCGACGACGGCAAGGAGCTGAAGGACGCCCTGATCCTCGAAACGGACGGAACCCTTTACAAGCGGTACGTGATAGCGGAAAAGTACGTATCCGAGTATTATTTCACCGAGGAGGGCGACGTGGCTTATGCCGAGGCGGACAGGCACGGAGAGAAGGCAGGCCCTGACAAGGTGGTATCCATCAAGCAGATCATCGGCAAATGACGGAAGGTAAAAAACAAAGACTATGAAAATAAACAGCAGAAAAAAAGAACTGCTGCTTTTGGCGGCGGTTCTGATAATACAGTCTGTGATATTTGTTTTTGCGGGCTTCAGCAAAAAGTATATACATATGGATGAAGCCTATTCCATGGCGCTCAGCACGTACGATAAGGTGGAGATAGAGGATAACGAGGATTTTTACGGCAATTGGCACGAGGGCTCGTATTATATGGATTACCTGGTGCTTGACGAGGACGAGGTAAGCGATTACTCTCCCGTATACTGTAACCAGCGTGACGACGTTCATCCGCCGCTGTATTATCTGTTACTGCGCCTTTCCATGAATTTCTCCGTCGGGGAATTTTCGGTGTGGCCGGGCATAGTGGTAAATATCATTATATATGCTCTCGTCACGGTGGTGACTTACCTTATACTGCGCAAGCTGTATGCTGACAGAGAGCGCGGCAGGGAAAGGGCGCTGCTGCTCACCTTTTTCTGTTCGGTGAGCCTTTCTGCGATTACGGCGGTGGTGTACCTGCGTATGTACGCCCTGTCCACCCTGTGGGTCTTGCTCACGGTTTATCTGCATATTCTGCTTACCGAGCGGGGCTTCAGCGGCAAGCTGCTGGTACCTATCGCGCTGGTGGCCCTTGCGGGCTCTCTTACTCATTATTACTATCTTTTCTTCCTTGCGGCTACCTATCTTACCGTGACGGTAGGGTACGTGATCAAGAAGAATTATAAAAATGCCGTTCTTTATACGGTTTCCATGGCCGTTGCGGCGGTGACCTCACTCGCTGTATTCCCGTACTCGATCGTACATATGTTCTTCGGGTACCGCGGTGAGGGCGCTATGCAGAATATGAAGAACGGTGCAGGCTACTTCGGCAATCTCGGTCAGTATCTGGTGCTCTCGGGCAACAGTATGAATCACCTGTTCATACCCCTCGCCGTAATAGCGGCGGTCTGCGGGTGCATATTCTTATATAAGCGCTTCTATATGGGCGTTAAGGACGGGGACAGGGTGGGCGCACAGCCGAAGGTGCTTCTCATAATGTGGCTTCCTACGTTATTCTATTTTCTGTTGGTGTCGGTGGCGTCTCCCTGGCACGCTCTGCGTTATATAATGCCCGTGTGCCCGCTTATATTTATACTGGTGACTTACGCGGCGCTGTGGACAGTAAGAAAGATAAGCGACGAGAGGTGGGAAAGGCGACTGCTGGCGCTTACCCTTGCCTTTATGGTGGCGGTACCCGTACTCTTCGGCGCACGTCCCCAGGAGCTATTTCCCGAGAGGGCGGATATAGTGGAAAAGCTGTCGGGTGAGTATAACCTGCCTACGGTATATTTCTTAAATTCCGACAGTAACAGGTTCCTTGACGATATCCTGCTTTTCGCTCTCCTTGACGAGTCCTACGTGGCAGAGGACGTGATAACCTACAACGATGCAAGGGACGGGGCTACCGTTGCAGAGATATTCGAGGGGAAGGATACATCCTCCGGCGTTATAGTATTCATAAATGAATGGCAGTGGCCCTCCGCCATCCTTGATACGGTCACGAATACCCTGGGCTTTACCGGCTGGGTGCGGCTGGCGGAGCTGAACGCCTGCAGTGTATACTATGTGAATTAAGAGCAGAGATCCATCTGCTCTTTTTTCTTTAAAAAATTCAAATTGGGGGTTGACAAGCAAATAGGTTTGTGTTATAATGCCGTAGTAAATCCAAAGACAGCAGGTTACGGTAATTGCGAAAGCTTCCTGCCGAGGAGAAGTCAAACGGAATATTTCTGTGTGCTTTCTTTTCGGTCGGACGTGACCCAAGAGAAAGTTTTTTGTTTTATAAACCATTCGGAGGTGAAAGAAAACATGCCAAGTGCAAAGATTCTTGAATCCAAGAAGGTAATCGTAGAGAACCTTGCCGCAAAGGTAAAGGAAGCTCAGGCGGGAGTTCTTGTTAACTACTCCGGTATCAGCGTAGAGGACGACACCAAGATGCGTGCTGCTCTTCGCGCTGCAGGCGTAGAGTACAAGGTTTATAAGAACTCGGTTATCGGCCGTGCGTGCAGCGAGGCAGGCTATGACTTCAGCGATAAGCTGGAGGGCATGACCGCTATCGCAGTCAGCGCAACCGATCCCGTTGCTCCTGCAAAGATCCTCAAGGAGTACGCCGACAAGGTAGAGTCCTTTGAGATCAAGGGCGGTTTCATCGACGGTGGCGTTATTGACGCATCCGTAGTAAATGACATCGCAAGCATACC